>USBP01000008.1 GCA_900552985.1 uncultured Oscillospiraceae bacterium | reverse complement strand
ATTCGAGCGGCGCGGTTTTAAAGAAAGGAGACCTAAAACATCCGTACACAGGGGTACACACCGTTTTTCAGCGTCGCTGCCGCGCCCCGTCAGAAAACTCTGAAGGATCGCTCCGGCGGCTTGAGGCGGGGCGCCCCTATAGATACGAACGCTTTGGGCAATGTAAGGGGAAGCGGCCGTTAAATCCGGGCTACGCCGCTCCTGCGTGCGGCTTCGGCAACCGCCTTTGCAACCGCAGGGCCCACGCGCTCGTCAAAGGCCTTGGGCAGGATGTATTCCGGGCAAAGCTCCTCCGGGGAGACAAGATCGGCCAGCGCATGCGCCGCGGCAATCTTCATCTCCTCATTGATATCGCTTGCGCGCACATCCAGCGCGCCGCGGAAAATGCCCGGGAACGCAAGCACGTTATTGATCTGATTCGGGAAATCGCTGCGGCCGGTGCCAACCACTCGGGCGCCCGCTTCCAACGCGAGATCAGGCATAATCTCCGGCACAGGGTTGGACATCGGCAAAACGATCGGATCCTTCGCCATGGAGCGAACCATCTCCTGCGATACGATGCCCGGCGCAGAAACGCCGATGAAAATATCCGCGCCCTTGAGCGCATCCGCCAGCGTGCCGTGCTCATGCTCCGCGTTCGTAAAGGCTGCAATCTCCTGCTTGGCAGGCGTCAGGCCCGGATCGTCTGCACTGATGATGCCCTTACGGTCGCACATGATTACCTTTTTCAGGCCCTGGCTCATCAGCAGCTTTGCAATTGCGACGCCCGCTGCGCCGGAGCCGCTGAACACAACCTTGCAATCCGCGAGCTGCTTGCCGACGATTTTCAGCGCGTTGATGATCGCGGCGGAGCAGATGACTGCCGTGCCGTGCTGATCGTCATGAAAAATCGGAATATCGCAGCGCTCCTTGAGCTTGCGCTCAATTTCAAAGCAGCGAGGGGCCGCGATATCCTCCAGATTGACGCCGCCAAAGCTGCCCGCCAGCAGAGCGACGGTGTTGACAATTTCATCCACATCCTTGCTCCGGATGCAGAGCGGAATCGCATCTACATTGCCAAATGCCTTGAACAGGACGCATTTGCCCTCCATCACCGGCATACCGGCCTCCGGGCCGATATCGCCAAGGCCCAGCACTGCCGTGCCGTCTGTGACGACGGCGACCGTATTCCAACGGCGCGTCAGCTCATAGGATTTGCTGATATCCTTCTGAATTTCCAGACATGGCTGCGCGACGCCCGGCGTATAGGCAAGAGAAAGCTCCTCCTTTGTCTTGACGCTCGCCCGGGGCGTGATTTCCAGCTTGCCCTTCCACTCGTAGTGGAGCCGCAGGGATTCCTTTGCATAGTCCATTGACACATTCCTCCATGATCGATGATATAAAACCTGGATTTGTAAGAAAAAAAAGGGGGGGGAAGAGGGCGGAATATGGGTAAGGATATTCCGCCCTCATAAGGGGGGGAGAAGGTAAACACCGGTGCAATCCCGGCCGATAGCCCGGCGGTTACCCGGAAGCTGTCTCAATCGATTGTGCGCTTTGCTTTTCATAAACGCCCATCATTTTTCCCACGGGAAAACATATTGGGTCAGCCCCAGCTGGTCACGCACGGCGCAAAGCTCCTTCTGCACTGCATCGTTGATGGGCACGCCGCTGTCTCTGCGCTCACACCAGACATTCCATTCCTTTTCACCGGCAGTATAGATATGCTCTTCGCCCGGCGCTCTGGTGGAAGCACGAAGCGCGCGCAGAATGTCTCCCGCCGTTTTCTTAAAGGCATCCGCGCCTGCAAAGGCTTCGGTATCAATCGCAATGAAGAAATGGCCCAAATGGTAAGGGACCTTTTTGCCGCCCTCGCCAATACCGGTAAGCATCTTCAAATAATTGCCCTGTTGCAGGGCAGCGCTCAAAATCTCTACGACCGTCGCATAGCCATAGCCCTTGTAGCCGGCCATCTCCTCGCCGATGCCGCCAAGTGGAGCAAGCGCCGCCTCACCGGTGTTGAGCTCCTTGAGGATTGCATCTGTGTCGGTTTTCGCCGTGCCGTCGCGGCCGATGACCATGCCCGCAGGCGTCGCTTTGCCAATGCGGGAATAATACTCCAGCTTGCCGCGCTGTGTGATAGAGGTCGCGCAGTCAAGCACAAAGGGGAACTCCTCATCTGTCGGCATGCCAAAGGTCAGCGGGTTGGTGCCAAGCATATTCTCCACGCCGAACGTCGGAGCGATGGAGGGGCGGGCGTTTGTGCCCGTAATGCCGATCATATTCTCCCGGGTTGCCATCGTTGCATAATAGCCGGCGATCCCGTAATGGCACGAATTACGGACAGCCACCATGCCCATGCCGTATTTCTTTGCCTTGTCAATCGCCATCTTCATCGATTTATAGCCGATGACCTGGCCCATGCCGTCATGCCCGTCGATCACCGCCGTAGTGGGCGTCTCCTTCACAATTTCAAAATGGGTCACCGGGTTCTGGATGCCGATGTTGATGCGGTCGATATAAATGGGCTTAAAGCGGTTGACGCCATGGGACTCAATACCCCGACGGTCAGATTCCAGCAGCACATCCGTACAAATCTCCGCATCCTCCCGCGGCACGCCGACGCCGACAAAGGCATCCGTTACAAATGAGCCAATGGTTTTCCAGTCAACAATCGTTTTTGCCATAATGAATCACTCCATTTTTCAGATTTCAAAACAATTGAGAAAGAGGGGAGCTTCCCCTGCCCTGTCAATGCTCCGCCCAGTCGCGGGAACGGCCAACCGCCCGCTTCCAGCCCTCATAAAGCTTATCACGGGTAGGTTTATCCATCTGGGGGGTGAATATGCGATCCACCTCGCGGTTGAGCTCGATTTCATCACGATCCTTCCAGACGCCGACGGCCAGCCCCGCCAGATACGCCGCGCCCAAAGCCGTAGTCTCAATCGTCCTTGGGCGGTTGACAGAGGTCTGGATCATATTCGCCTGAATCTGCATCATGATGTCGCTCACACTCGCGCCGCCATCCACGCGCAGATCGCGCATCTCAATGCCGGAATCGCTGATCATCGCCTCCAGCAGATCCGTCATCTGGTAAGTAATGCTCTCCAGCACCGCGCGGGCAAAATGCGCCCGGTTCACGCCGCGGGTCAGGCCCACGATGCAACCGCGTGCATACATATCCCAATACGGCGCGCCAAGGCCCGTAAAGGCGGGCACAAGATACATGCCGTTGGCATCCGGAACGCTTTCTGCAAGCTCGTCGCAGCGGCGCGCCGTGTCGATCATATGCAGCTCGTCGCGCAGCCATTTGATTACAGAGCCCGCATTGAAGGCGCTGCCCTCCAACGCATATTCCACCTTGCCGTCCAGCCCCCAGGCTACGCCGGAAAGCAGGTTATACTGCGAATGAATCCGCCGGTCGCCCGTGTTCATTAACAGGAAACAACCGGTGCCATATGTATTCTTCGCCTGTCCGGGCTGAAAGCACGCCTGGCCAAACAGTGCGGCCGGCTGGTCGCCGATGGCTCCGCTAATGGGCACGCCCTCAATCTGCTCAAGGCCCAGGATACCTGGCGCTACTTTCCCATACACCTGGCTGGAAGGAACGGGAGCAGGCAGAATTGACATGGGTATCTCAAACCGCTTGCAGAGCACCTCATCCCAACAGAGGTTATCCACATCAAACAGCATGGTACGGGAAGCGTTGGAATAATCCGTTACATGCACCTTGCCGCCGGTCAGGTTCCAAATCAGCCAGGTCTCCACCGTGCCGAACAGGAGCCTGCCCTGATCCGCCAGCGCCTTCACACCAGGCACATTGTCAAAAATCCATTTAATTTTTGTTGCAGAGAAATAAGCATCAATAATCAGACCGGTTTTTTCCCGCACATAGGGCTCAAGCCCCTCGTTTTTTAACTGTGTGCAGTAATCTGACGTGCGGCGGCACTGCCAGACGATCGCGTTATAAACCGGCTTACCCGTTGTTTTATCCCAGAGGATCGTCGTCTCGCGCTGATTGGTGATGCCAATTGCGGCAATCTCCCTGGCATCGACCTCCCCGGAGGCAAGCACCGTTGCCACCGATTGCAGCTGGCTATAGAGAATCTCCATCGGGTCGTGCTCCACCCAGCCTGCGTTGGGATAGATCTGGCCGAACTCCCGCTGCGCTTTCGCCAGAATCCGCCCGCGTTTGTCAAACACGATCGCCCGCGAGCTTGTGGTGCCCTGGTCAAGCGCCAGCACATATTTCCCCAAATTCATAACCTCCCCTGTGTGCCTCCGTATCGCGCGGCGCACGTCGATTGATATAAAGAAAAAAGAACAGAAAACACACCCCACCGTACGGGAGCCGTTTCTATTCTCATATCTCCTAGAAATACACTCGTATTCTTTTCCTTATTCAATTCCGAGTTTATTTTATCGCAACTCGCAGGCAATGTCAACAGCTTTCATAATTCTCCGCATAAAAATCCAAAAATTTTATTAGAAAAGAGGGCCGCCGTAAAACAGCCTGCGGCAACCCCCCCGGCTATCCTCGTTAATTTTGCCCAGTCAGGAACTCCCTCGTCATCGCCCACAGCCCCTGCCGCAGCGCTTCCATGTCCGCCGGCAGCTGGGCGCGCGTTTTTGCATCCGCCACGGCGTTTCCCTGCTGCGTGTAATCCGCCCGCACCTGCGAGAGCAGCCGCCGTGCTTTCTCCTCCATCGCCGCGGATTGCTCCATAAGGAAAAGCAGCTTGTTGATATCCCGCATCCCCTGCGCCAGCTTTTCCAGCCGCACGCTGGATTTCGTCTGCGGATGGGCGGCGTCCGGCTCGTCCGGATAGACGAGGAAACAATCGCCGGATTCAAAGCTGACATGCGTCGTATCACGCAGCGGATCCTTTACCCAGGCGTCATAGGCCCAGCGCAGGAAGCCGTTCGCCCCCTGTGCGGCAGAGAAGAAAATCGTCCAATAGCTTTCCCCCGGCATGCTGTAGGTGAAGCTGTTCGGGAAATGGCCGACGCAGGTATACATCGTCGTTTGCAAGCCCGCTGCCTCCCCGCGCCGCTTTGCGAGCGTACGATAGGCCCCCAGAGCCTTTTTGGCGGGCTCTGAGCCGACGCTGACGCTCGCCATGCGGTCGATGAGTGGAAAATAATCCGCGCTGAAATGATCCATTGCCGCCGCCTTTTTCAGCGGCGCGCCAAAAGCGCCTGTGACTTTATCGATCAGATCATAGGCTTTTTTCATGCGCTTGCGCTCATCAATGCCGATATAGAGCTGGTCGTACCAGCCCTTCTCCTGTGCATGGGTGCAGAGCGCCTGCAAAAACGGCGTCCACAGCTTGCGGTAGCGGAAGGTGCCGGGGCGCGGGGCGGCAGATTTCATCCGCTTTTTCCTTTCATCATAATAGGCCACCTTGTGCCCCCACGGGATCAGGCTGTAGCAGACAATCTTATCGCCAAGGCCCAATTCGCGGCAAAATCCCACCCACCGGTCAAAATCTGAAAAATCAAATACAAAGCTTTTATCTGCGCGGCGAATCCATTTCACCATGGAAGGGTATGCACCGTAGGTCTGCCCGTTCCACGGCTCCTCCACGATGCTGGCTGTAATCGCATGCCCTCCCATCTCACGGTAACGCTGCATATGAGGGCGGAGCACATCCAAATGCTCCTGTGAAAAGGGCTCTAACCCATAATACTGCGCCACACGGTAAGGGTATTGCCACAGCTCAATATCAAAACGGTAATCCTCCGGCTTCGGCTGCACCACATCCAGCACCTCCAGAGACAGCTCCTGTTTCAGCGGAGTATTCAAGCCTTCGGCCGTCACCTGAATCTCGCCCCGGTAAAGCCCCGGGGCGGCCGCCTCCGGCACACGGATGGAGACAAAGATCCCCTGCACCCGCTCAGGCTCCAGGCTGATCGGGCCAGGCCCATACAGCACATCCGGGAAACTCTGGCGGGAACCGTCATCCTTTTTCCCGTTGCCCACAAAGGCCTTGGTCTCGCTCAGGAATGCGCAGGCGACCGCGTCCGGGGTGATCTCGCTCTCCTCCGCCCGAAAGGCGCCTGCCACAGCGCGTATCCCGCTGACTCGCGCCTCCCCGCTGAGCAGCACAAGCAGATAAATGGCCGTATCCCCACGCCAGGCCGTCGCTGCATTGCCTGCATCGCCGGCATTCAGCAATTCGGCGTAACGCTCCTGTGTCGGCAGCAAATCGGAGTTGGCAATGCGCAGCATAAGTTTGGGTTTCATAAAAGCAATCCCTTCCTGCATAAAAATATCCGTATGCATCATAACAATTTCCCCGTAAAAGGGCAAGCCTAAACTTGAGCGCAAAGCCGTAAATTTCTTTCAAACACCTCTTCCCGCCAAATGGGATGGGATGGCTCTCCAAGCCGGCTGCATCCTATCACGATTTTGAGGGGTAACATTCTAAAAAGTCGTTTTATATCATTAGCATCCGTGTGCAAGAGGGACATCGCCGCCCGGCGGGCTCAGACGGGTGCTCGCTGCGTTTCAGGCACGGCAGGGCGGCGAGAAAGCAGGGAGGATAACGCAGCCAGGGGCGCGGCCATGGCGCTGAAAACCGATGGGTACCCTTGTACACTGAAGATATAAATACTTGATAAAAAATATAAACGATATATAATTTTTATATTTAAATAGCGGTTAAAAGACCGCCTAAGAGAGAGGGATTTTTATGAAAAAGCGTATTCTGTCTATCCTGATTGTGTTTTCCTTAATTATGGCTGTTCTGGCTCCTATGGCCACAGCAGCCCCGTCCGTACGCAATGCCCGCCCCCTGCAATTCCACCGGGACGGAACGTTCAAAATCATGATGATCTCCGACACGCAGGATACGGATCAGGCCGACCAGCGCATGCTGAATTTCATCGAGGCAGCATTGGAGCAGGAAATGCCTGATCTGGTCGTTTTCACCGGAGACAACATTGCAGGGAAATGGATTGGCGCCACTGTGGAGGAAGTGCGGGCCGCTATCGATCAGATCGTCCAGCCCCTTGTTCGGCGTGATATCCCCTTTGCGGTCGTCTTCGGCAATCACGACGGGGAATCCCGAGTGGCCACGAAGGAAGAGCAGATGGCCATGTTTATGGCATACGATAACTGTCTGGCAATCGACGAAGGGGATGCGCTCGACGGCGTCGGCACCTATAATCTGCCGATTCTGAGCAGTGACGCGAGCCACACCGCTTTCAATATTTATATGATGGATTCCAACGATTACGATGCAAACGGTAATTATGACGGCGTCCATCAGAACCAGATTGAATGGTATGAGCAGACCAGCAACCGGCTCAAAGCAGAAAACGGCGGCGTGCCTGTGCCCTCGCTTTTGTTCCAGCATATTCCGGTTCCGCAAATTTATGACTTGCTCAAAGAGGTTCCCTTTGGCGTGCCGGGCTCTGTGCGCGGCAGCGGGCCTTATGCTGCAAAGTGGTTCGTAGTGGACGAATCCAAGGCGCAGGGCGTTGTGAAGGAAGGCCCGTGTGCCTCTTACGAGGATCACGGGCAATATGACAGCTGGTTGAAGCAAGGCGATATCGCAGGCGCTTTCTTTGGCCATGATCACACCAATAATATGGTTGGTAAAACAGACGACGGGATTACCCTTGGCTATAACGCCGGCTGCGGATTTCATCTGTATGGAGATGGGCTAAACCGCAGCATGCGTATTTTTACCCTGAATGAGAACGACGCCTGGAACTATCATACCTATCTTGTTAAATACGGGGATATTATGCCGGATAACGGCGGATGTCTGCTGGTGGATCTGATTGCTGTTCGCACCATCGATAACGTGCTGCTGTATGGCTATCTGCTGGCCAAAAAGCTGCTGTGCGCATTTTTAGAAATTCTTCCCACTCTGCTTTAAAGCCCTTCCCGCTTACCAAACAGGGCGGCTGCAACTTCAACGTGCAGCCGCCCTGTTTATCCCTGCCGCAGGCATCGCTTTCTCCCATGGTAGCGCTGATAAAGACTATCCGCTGCCGGCCGGCAGGCAACCTATGGGAAACAATCCGCAGGAATCTTTTCCCCCGCCTTGACTTTGTTTCCCCGAGCGATTAAAATGGATACCGTATCGATGGGAATATTGTCGCAAGCAGACATTGTCCGTCTCAAAGGAGTGTTCCAATGAAAAGCAAACGAGTGCTCAGCCTTTTGCTCGCCATGATTGTGGCTGCCTGTGCGCCGGCTGGGTAGCCTATGCCGCAAAGGTGGAGCAGCAATTTGAATCCACGCCGGAGAGCAGCGCCTGGCTGCAAAGCCTGATCGTCTCCTATGACAAGGGCGGCTACGCGTTTGAAACCGCCACCCTGGTGCCTCAGACAGACTACCGGCACGATAAAAGCCTGAGTGAATTTGAAAGCGATATCTCTTATTGGGTCAACGCCTATACGATGGACGAAGACGCGCGATATGAGCAATATATTCTCGCGCTGCGCTTTGCAAACGACGTCATCCGTTTCATGGGCATCACAGAGGATGTCTCGCAGGAGGAGATGCGCGCCTGGCTGACAGAAAACGGAATCACCATGCCGCCGGAGGATGACGAAAACACCGAAACCTACGTCACCCTGCTTTACGCCCTGATGAAAGATCAGATTTATAAGCTCATCCCCTCGTTGGACAAGATGGAGGTGCCGACAATCGAGCCCGGCACAGGGCTGGAAAAGGCGTTGGTACAGTATCTCGCTGCCATGATGGAAGCGCAGGATGAGGCGCTCGAGCTGCCGGAAGGCCTCGAAACCGTGCGGGAGCTGGTGCTCGCTCTGGCGAAGTGGAACCTGGCGCAGGAGCGGTATGGCGCCATCACCATCCCGGACGATATGCCGGATGAAAAGGTTTTTAAGCTAATGACGATCCGCACGCTGATCGTCGATTTGCAATACCCGCTCTATAAGGACGGCGTGGTCACAGATATCAAAAACCCGGACGATATCTCCGACGAGGAACTGGGGCTTGCCTATCTCTCCGCCATGATTAGCCAGCGCTATGAGCTGAAAACGGCGCCGATCCCCTATATTCCGGCGATGGACGCCACCTGGAACATGCAGCAGGCGCTTGAAAACGAGGACGTGCCCCGCCTGACCCTGCGTCAGATGGCCAAGGAAAAGGGCAGCGATAAAATTACAAAGGATTTTACCAATCAGCAGGCATGGGAGGAAGTGCTGCGCCTCGGTTATTTTCCGCTGGAGGATCAATTCTACAGCGATATCTCCAATTATGAGGTAAAGCTTCCCTACAAGCTGCGGGATATCCGTGTGCGCGCCACAGCCCTGAAAAACGGGGCAAAAATCACGGTGAATGGCCAGGAGATCAAAAGCGGCAGCGCCACAGAGATCCATTTCTCCATGATCGGCCAATCCACCACGCTCAGCTATCAGGTTACCAATACGGTAGAGGGCAAAACGGAAACCATGAATTATTCCATAAAAATCATCAATGGCTCCGAGGATCTGCCGGACGAAACCTACCCGACGCTCCCCCCCCTGAAATATCCCTCCTATGAAATCCCTACGGGAGAGCTGGAATCCATGGTTTTACCGGATGGCAGCCTGGTCTATATTGATGAAAACGGCGACGAATACAGCCTGCCCGCCGGCGCGGAATATGTTACAGATGAAAACGGCAATGTGATCGGCATGAACGACGGCCTTGTGGTGCTTGACGACGGTGAAAGCACCGAGGGCACAACGGCAGAGCCGGCAATGGCGGATGCTGCGGATGGCAGCAGTTCCGTCTGGCGGAAGGTTATCAGCATTGTGCTGCCCATCTGTGCGGTGTTAATTGTGATCGCGCTGGTGATCCTCTATAAAAAGAAGCCGGAGCTGTTCCATCGTGGGAAGGGCGCCAAGGTGAAAAAGCCTAAGAAACCGAAGAATCGGTTTTAATCGATAACAGGATTCAAAGCGCGGGGGAACGTTTTCTCCCGCGCTTTTCCATTCGTTCTTAAAAATTTAAAAAATATTCATCAACCGCTCTCGTTTCGCGATATAATGAATACGAACAGAACGCACCATGCAAGGGGCAACGCCGCTTGGATCGCCGCGCAGGCAGCCGCTGCGTCCCCTTGTTCACCGGTGTAGGCCCGATGGGCAGGACCCTGCCTTTCGTGGCAAAGGAGGAGGATCGGCAAATGAGCCTGGAAAAAATTCTGGTCGTAGACGACGACCCTAATATCTGTGAGCTGCTGCGCCTTTATCTGGAGAAGGAGGGCTTTACGGTAGAGATCGTAAACGACGGTATGGCAGCTGTAGAAACCTTTCAATCCATACAGCCTGATCTTGTTCTGCTGGATATCATGCTGCCGAAGCTGGATGGCTGGCAGGTCTGCCGGGAAATCCGCCGCTTTTCGGACAAGCCCATTATCATGCTCACCGCCAAAGGGGAAACTTTTGATAAGGTGCTCGGCCTGGAGCTGGGCGCAGATGATTATGTGGTGAAGCCCTTTGAGGCCAAAGAGGTTGTTGCGCGCGTCAAGGCTGTGCTGCGCCGCACGGCCAACAGCAACTCTGAGCAGATTAAGGAGGTCCGTTATGATAAGCTGGTCATCAACCTCACCAACTATGAGCTTCGTGTGAACGGCAAGCAAATTGATACCCCTCCAAAAGAGCTTGAGCTGATCTATCATCTGGCCAGCAACCCGAATCGCGTTTTCACCCGTGACCAGCTGTTGGACGAGGTATGGGGCTTTGATTATTACGGTGACTCCCGCACGGTTGACGTGCACGTAAAGCGGCTGCGCGAAAAGCTGGAGGGCGTCAGCGACAAATGGGCGCTGAAAACCGTTTGGGGCGTAGGCTATAAATTTGAAACCAAAGATTGATCCGCCTTGCACAACGCCGGATTGAAGGGTCAGGAAAGCGAGGCTGAAGCATTTGAAAAAACGAATTCCCATACGGCACCTGAACCTGTTTGCAAAATATTATTGGGTGATTACCATGGTGATCTTCATTTGTTTTGCTGTACTGGGGTGCTCGTTATTGCTCTTTGTCTCCAACTACTGGCGCACCGAAAAGACAAACCTGCTCAAGGAAAACGCCGTCCAGGTAGCCTCCACAACGGCCGATTTGCTCGGTTCCGGCCGTCTGGACGTAGATGGAGAGGGCACCGTTACCATTCTCTGCAATACACTGTCGCTCGTCTCCTCCTCAATCGAGGCGGATGTTTTCATCTGCAATCTGGATGGCTCTGTCATCCTGTGCAAGGATCTCTTTGCACCTGAAATGCAGGTGTTTAACGCAAGCGCATGCCAGATTCATGATGGGATGCATTTCCCCGCCGATATTATCCAGCAGGCCCTTGAGGATGAGTATATCCGCGTCGGCAAAATTGACGGCGTGTACCGGGATTCCCATTTTATCATTGGCGAGCCGGTTCGGGTCAACGGCGAAGCCGTGGCGCTGGTGTTTGCCACCAAGCCCTCCTCTTCCGGCCTGGGGCCCTATTTGTGGAACGTCTTCAAGATGTTCCTGTTTTC
This sequence comes from uncultured Oscillospiraceae bacterium, assembly GCA_900552985.1. Lineage (GTDB taxonomy): Bacteria > Bacillota > Clostridia > Oscillospirales > Acutalibacteraceae > Fimivicinus > Fimivicinus intestinavium. The sequence continues at coordinate 6,226 of USBP01000008.1, read as the reverse complement.
CGCGCTGATGGCGTTATTACTTGCTTTTGTGGCGGTCTATGTGCTCACTTATAATCTGATCCGCCCGCTTCGGGAAATGAGCGCAGCTACAAAGCGCTATGCACACGGTGATTTTTCCTACCGCGTTCAATCGCACGGTAGCGGGGAGCTGGCGGAGCTTGCCACTGCGTTTAACTCCATGGCAAAAGCGCTCGCCGTTTTGGAATCCTCCCGGCGCAGCTTTGTAGCGAATGTGTCGCATGAACTGAAAACCCCCATGACGACCATCGGCGGCTTCATTGACGGCATTCTTGACGGCACCATCCCCAAGGAGCAGCAGAAGCATTATCTGGAGATTGTCTCTGCTGAGGTCAAGCGCTTGGCGCGCCTGGTGATGACAATGCTCAACATGTCCAAAATTGAGGCTGGCGAGTTGAAGCTGCAACCGAGCAAATTCGATATCTCCGCGCAGCTGTTTCAGGTTTTCCTGCTGTTTGAGCAGAGCATCGAACGCAAAAAGATTGAAATTGCCGGCCTGGAAGACATGCAGAGCGTAACTGTGGAAGCCGATCCGGATATGATCCACCAGGTGCTGTATAATTTGATTGACAATGCCGTAAAATTCACACAGGAGGGCGGCCAGATCGCTGCATCCATCCTTTCTGATTCGGAGAAGGTCATCGTCCGCATCCGGAATACAGGCGCTGGAATTTCATCAGAGGAAATCGGCAAAATTTTTGAGCGCTTTTATAAGGTGGATAAATCCCGAAGCTTTGATGTGAAAGGCGCAGGGCTCGGCCTTTACATTGTGAGGAGCATTATCGAAATGCATGGCGGCCAGATTACAGCAAAGAGCGAGGAGGGCAAATACACAGAATTTGTCTTCTGGATTCCGCTGCAATACGGAAAATTATTTTAGAAAAACCTCTGTGGTTATCATTTTTTCTCACAATGTTTAAAGACTGTTCACATGGCCGTGACACAATAGCGACAGGAACCCTTTATGCTTAAAGCAGCACCAAACAAGGAGGCATTTCACCATGAATGAATGGGATAAAAACGCTACCCCGGCCAACGGGGAGGAAAACAACGCCTTTGGGCAAGGCTTCAACCATGAACCGGGAGACAATGACGTCCATGTGGAGGGCGGCTCGCAATCAACCGGCCCGCAATACGGCGGCTCTTATCAAGGCCCATATCGTTCCGACGGGTATCAGCAAAGCCCTTATCAATCCCCTTATCAATACAATCAGCCCCCCGCCGACGGCAACAACGGCGGGAAGGGGAGCAAGAAGAAAAAAACCGGCCTGATCCTTCTCATTATAATCCTTTGCATTGCACTGGTCGCGGCCGGCATCGGGATTGCCATCGGCCTGACACGGGAAGATGGCGACGGCGAAAATAACGCCGCCAACGAAAATGGCCCGACCCTTAATATTGAGGCTACGCCAAACAGCCAATCCACTACAGGGGAAGGCGGCGTGCTTTCTGCCGAAGAGGTAGCCGCCAAGGTGAAGCCATCCATCGTAGGCGTGATCGTCTCGGAGCGGACGCAAAACCTGATTGGGCAAAACAGCCAGACGGAATCCGGCGAAGGCACCGGCATCGTGATGGGTCAGGATGATACCGGGGAATATACCTATATCATCACCTGCGCGCATGTCATCAGCGGAAATAATATAGAAGCCACCGTCCAACTGGAGGACGGCACCACCTACGACGCAGATATCGTCGGGTATGATGAGCGCTCCGATGTCGGCGTGCTGCGCATCAAAGCCTCCGGCCTGCAGGCCGCCACATTCGGCGATTCCTCCAAGCTGGCGGTCGGCCAACAGGTTTTTGCGATTGGTAACCCGCTTGGCACAGAATTTTTTGGGACGCTGACTGGCGGCTACGTTTCCGCCATTGACCGCCCAATCAGCAGTGAGATCGGTTATCAGATGAAATGCATCCAGCACGATGCGGCGATCAACCCCGGCAATTCCGGCGGCGCGCTCGTCAATATGTACGGCCAGGTAATTGGCATCAACTCCTCCAAGATCGCAGAAGGATATGAGGGCATCGGCTTTGCCATTCCAATTAATTCTGCAAAAGAAATTGTTGACGAGCTTATCGCAAACGGTTATGTCTCCGGCAGGCCCAAGCTTGGCGTCACCTATTATGAAGCGAACCAGCAGTCCGGCTACCGGATGGTAGTGCAGCTGAAGGATCTCCCCGCCGGAACGCTGGTCATCAAGAGCATCAGCTCTGACAGTGCCCTCGCCAATACAGACGCTCAGCCGGGCGATATGATTATTGGCGTAAACGGGAAAGATCTCACCGACTCCAACATGCTGCCGGAGTTGATTGAAGAAAGTAAGGTTGGGGATACGATCACCTTGACGCTGTGCCGGATTGACAACAATTATGACACGCAGGAATTCGATGTGAAGGCGACGCTTGTAGAAGACAGAGGCATCTCCGACGGATCGTCAGAAAACACAACTACAAACGCCTACTTTAATCCATTTGGGTTTTAAACAATCCAAACCCATGATACAGGCGAGGGCTTTTCCGTCTGGGAAAGCCCTCGTTGCTTCTTTTGGGAAAATCAATTGTATCAAACAGATGCTTCTCAAAAGCAACAACTATAGAAGGAAGTAAAACAAAGCCCGCAGAAAACTTCGTAGTTTCTGCGGGCTTTGTTTTATTTATGTTGATATTTCGCGTTATAATACCTGTAATACTTAAAATCAAACCGCTCATTTGTGGCATGTACCAAAAGTGAGCGTATAGCGACAAATTGATAGCCGCACCGTTCTAAAACATGTTGGGATTTGACATTGTCTACAGCAACTGTACCAATTAAATAGGGAATATTATGATTTCTCAATGCCCATTCGGTTACTTCTTTCGCTGCCTCTGAGGCAAACCCTTGCCCACGATACTCTGATAATAAATAATAAAATATTTCCGGTTCATGCAGATCGTCATGTTTTCCCGCGCCTATCGTACCCAGCAGTTTTCCAGTTGCCTTTTCAAAAATACCAAAAGAGATCACCCCATTTATAATATCCATGGCGGAATATTGTGAAATCAACCAATTTAAAAATCCTTTTCCGCTCCCAAAGCAAGTCTTTTGAACATCGTTCAGCGTTCGTTCAAATTCCGGGTAATCAGCTTTACAAAGTTCACGAATAATAAGTCGTTCCGTTATTAGTTTCATAATACTCCTATTTTTAAACGATTATATTACATGTCTTGCTTTTTTTGCAAGCAGGGAGACTGTCTGGGTAATTTTTAAACAGAAATATGTTGCCGCTAATATTACATCATGTCGTATTCTTTACAAAAAGGCTTCCTGATCTGACGTGCTCAATGAACAGCGCCCGTTTTTTGATTTCAGATCCTTTTTAAAAGACCGTTTACGCCTTCGCGGCGGCCTCCTCTTTCTGCTGCTCCTGCTGCTTCGCCGCCTCTGCCGCATCGCGCTCCGGCTTTGTGGGCAGCATTGGAATACCTCCCTTCGCCTGGATCACAATTTGCAGGATGAACGCCGCCGCATACAGCGCAATCGCAAGGTATGACCCAAACGACAGCCCTCCGCTCAGAATCCCCACCAGCCCCTCCGGCGCCATCGCAGCCTGGAACAGCACCGCCGCCGCAATCAGCGACGCAACTCCAATCCCCCAGCGCACCGCCAGCAGAATCCCTCCGCTCTTTGTGTACGCACGCAGGATCAGCACCAGGTTCAGCACTGCCATCACCGCCGCTACCGCCAGAAAGACCACCGATAAAAACAGCTTCAGCAGCGTCCCTCCGATCACCGGCGACCCGAAAGCTGCCATTACCCCTCCAAAATCCATATCCATTACGTACATCACCGTCTGCACCAGACCATACCACGCCCCTTCCACCGTGTGGTACGGCAGCGTTATACTCACCGTCGCCAGCGGCAGGCACAGCGACCCGATGCACACGATCGCCAATATCCATCTCACATATGCCAACGGCGACCCGATAAACGACGTCTTGATCCCCGCCGTCATGTGATAAAACTTATCAAATTCCTTCGCCGCCCTCTCCGCATCTGCCTCCAGCCGTTCCTCCATCCCGTAATACATGATGTTCACGCCGCAATTCCAGCAGTTCGGGCGCCAATCCGTTTTCTTGATCTTTGCTCCGCATTTCGGGCACACTGCCATTCTGACTCCCCCTCTATTATTCTGTTACAAACCCACTATAAACCAAAAGAAAATTCTCTTATTTTTATCTGAGTTTATCATATCTTTGTGTTGATTGCAAGAGGGGAACCTACCCGTTTTCAAATAGAATCTGTCCTCTTTTTGTATGTAAAACCGTTGGAAAATATTTCTTGTCTCTTTTCTGTGGGCAAAGGTAGAAAATTGCTGTCAAAACACAGCAAAATGTGGTATAATAGCTTCCTGAAAGTCAGAAACCACAAGATAAAGCGGGGAGAAGGCCATGGAGCGGCAAAAAAGCACGGTGCCAGAGGGGCTGATTATTGGGCGTAATCCCGTAATGGAGGCATTGCGCGCCGGGCGTGAAATCGACTCCCTTCTCGTTGTACGGGGGGAGCGCAGCGGTTCCATCCGCCAACTCGTAGCGATATGCCGCGACAAAGGGATTGTGGTAAAGGAAGTGGATGCCAAAAAGCTGGAGCTTCTCTGCGGCCATGCGAATCACCAGGGCGTTGCGGCCTATGCCGCCGCACATACATATGCTTCTGTAGAGGATCTGCTCGCCCGTGCACAGGAGCGGCGGGAGCCCCCCTTCCTGATCGTTTGCGATGAGGTGGAGGATCCTCACAATCTTGGCGCAATCATCCGCACGGCGGAGGCTGCCGGCGCGCACGGCGTGATTATTCCAAAACGCCGCGCCGCCTCGCTGAGCTTTTCCGTCGCCAAAGCGTCGGCAGGCGCGCTGGAATCCCTGCCGGTCGCCCGGGTCAGCAATCTTGCCGCAGTGCTGGCCGAGCTCAAACAGGCCGGGCTGTGGATCTACGGGGCCGACATGACCGGCGCCGCGTATTGCGAAACCGATTATGCTGGGCCTTGCGCACTGGTGATCGGCTCTGAGGGCCGTGGGCTTAGCCGCCTGGTAAGAGAACGCTGTGATTTTACCGTTTCACTCCCCATGAGGGGAAAGATCAACTCCCTCAATGCCTCTGTCGCCGCAGGTATTCTGATGTATGAAATCGCACGGCAGCGGGCGGGGCTCCCCACGATTCAGCCCAAGTAAGGCATCGAGTTTTGAAAATACCTCCGTGTGTTTGAGACTGTTGCGCGCAAAAGCGCATATCCTTTCGATTCCTTTCGGGCCATAAACCAGGCCAGGGGGAACGCCCTCCTTGCTGCTTCGTCTATCCGCCAAAACAACGTTACGCTGTTTATTTGGGGTGACAAAATGAAAGATCGCTTTGATGATATGGATAAAACCTCTGCCTTTTCTCTTGACGATATTTTGAAGGAAGCTGCGGCAGGCAGCTTTTCTGCTGAGACGGCGGCGGAGCAGCCCTCTCATCTCTGGTCGATGGAGGAAATTGAAACGCTGCTTTCCTCCGGCAGCAAAAGCCACCGAGATGCAGCAGGGCTCAGCCTCCCTGAGCCAGAGGAAAACCCGAAGCCCACTGAACCGGAAAGCGCGCCGCCTAAGCCCGCCCCGGAACAGAGCGCCGTCAGCGATACTCAGCCCGGTCAGCGGAGCGCTCCCGCGCCCATCGAGCCCCCCCTTCCCCCTTTTGAAGAGACGGATGAGTCGTCTGTACCGGCTGAAAGACCTTCTTCGGAGAGCATAGCGCCCCCGGCTGAAAGTCCGGAGCTGCCGGCCCCGCAGCCGGAGCCCCTCGCAGCTCCAGAGGGAACAGGCTCCGACGAGGAGCGCTTTGCCCAGCTGGAGCGCACGTTAACGCCAGTCACTGGCATGCAGGGGGCTTTTGATCCCAAGGCCGGCGCTGGCGATCTCTTGGGGGCGGCGCGTGAAAACTGGTCAATGCCGGCCAAGGGAGAGCCCCTTTTGGGCGGTGATAAATACCGAGACCGTTTTTTCCGGGAGCCTACCACAAAAATTCGCATTGAGCCGCAGCAGGGCCAGGCGCAATTAATCGATAAGCCGGGCCTGATCCGAAAAAAAAGCGGCCTGAGCGCCACTGCCGACCTTGAGCCGCTCCCAACCCTGATCTCCGCAGAGGATGAAATCGACGCGGCGATCGATCAGGAAAAGACCCGGGAGGTCGGCTCCCTGGCGG
>USBP01000007.1 GCA_900552985.1 uncultured Oscillospiraceae bacterium | reverse complement strand
TGCGACCGTGCTTTTTCCTGCGCTGGACGGACCGTCGATGGCAATGCGAATCATAGTGGATTCCTCCTCAAAAAATGTCGTCATTTTTATTATAACACAAAATAATGCAGTCAGCAGCGAGCTGGGCACTCGCCATCGAGCGGCGCTTGGGATGAGCGAGCAGAGCGATGCAATCGTCGTTGTCGTTTCAGAAGAACGGGGCTCCATCTCCATTGCCCACGACGGGGTGCTGACACAGGATATTTCTGACGGCGACCTGCGGGAAAAGCTGCAAAAATATCTGATTTCGCAGCCGGAAGAACCAGGTGAAATCAGCCGCACCTTTAAGCGCATTGCCGGGAGGATCAAGCATGAAAAAAATGGGAAAGAAAATTAAAATGCCGGTAAATTTTCGCGAGCTTTTCAGCAACAACCGGTTTGTGCTCCTGTTTTCGATTGTGCTGGCTTTTGTAATCTGGGTAGCGATTTCCATGACAGCGAGCCCGGAGGAATCTTACACGGTTGAAAACGTTCCTGTGGATTTCAGTCTGAGCGGTAGCCTGCCGGAGCAACTGGGGCTTCAGGCTTTCGGCGATACCGATTACAAGGTGGATGTCGTTGTTTATGGCAAGCGATATATTGTTTCCAATCTGGAGCCGGAGGATATTCGGGTAACACCCGACTTAAGCTATGTCAGCTCCTCCGGTAAAAATGATGTCACGCTTGTGGCTCAGCCGGCCAGCGATGATGCGGAATTTACCGTGATGTCCCTGTCTCAGACAAAGGTACAGGTCTATTTTGATACGTATAAGGAGGCGTCTTATCCGTTAGAGCCGGATATTGTAGCAGAGCGCGTCATTCCGGAGGAGGGGTATATTCAGGAATCTGTCTATCCTTCCGTTAGCAATGTGACCATTTCCGGCCCTACGACGGAGGTAAACAAGATCAGCCGTGTGGTAGCGCGCGTCTCTATTTCGGAACCGTTGACGACAACCACCACGCTGGAAGCGCAGATTGTCCCGATCAGTGAATATGGCGGTACGCCGCAATATCTGGAAATTAATCACGGGCAGGAAAACGCGACTTTGACGATTCGGGTTTTGAAGCTGAAGGAACTGCCTGTCACCGTTTCGTATCTCAATGTCCCGTTGGCCTACGTGAACAATCCCCTTCCCACGACAATTACGCCTTCTCGTGTTACAGTGGCCGCGGAAGAGGCCGATATTGATGCGATGGATTCCTTCTCCGTTGGTACGATTGATTTTAATGAGATTGGCACCATTCGCAACACCTTTACTTTTTCTGCCGATTCCATCCAGGAGGTTAAGGTGGTTGATAAGGATGTTGCCCGCTTTACAGTGGAAATTAATGCAAGCAACATGGTGTCCTCGTCCTATACGGTGTCGAGAAGCAATATTACCCTGTTGAATGTGCCCGATGCGTTTGAAATTTCCGTCCTGGAGGATATTGACGGGGTAACGATTGTCGGTCCGAGTGCGTCTATTGCGGAGTTGAATGCTTCTAACCTGTATGCCGAGGTGGATCTCAGCACCATTTCCCTCAAGGAGGGAAGGCAAGAGGTTACGGCGCGGGTATATGTCAGGGGGCTAAACGATTGTTGGGCCTATCATACCTATCAGGTTCCGGTTCAGATTACAGCAAAAAGCGGCTGATTCGCTGGGATTTTTTCAGTAGATAAGTATGGATCGCAGGGAAGGAGGGGCATGCCCATTGAAAATGAGAAAACAACTGTATGCCTGCATGGCGCTGGCCCTTGCATTTCTTTTCCTGTTTAGCGGATGCTCATTGCGCTTTACCTCCCTGCCGAACCTGCTGCGGCCTCCAAAACTGGCAGGCGGCAATGAAGAGGTACAGGATGCATTTGAGGATGCTGTTGGGAAGAATTTTTTGCTCAAAACTCCCAGCACGGGGGAGTATCATTCCTCGTTTATCTTGTATGACATGGATCATGACGGGGAGGAAGAGGCGCTTGTTTTTTATACGGAAAACAAGGATCAATCGACTGTCCGAATTCATTTTATGGATAGTGAAAATGGAAAATGGACGTTTCACTATGATTTCCCAGGCGAGGGCAGCGAGATCTATTCCGTCTACTTTGCCGATATGAATGATGATGAGAAGGCCGAGCTGATTGTGGGATGGCGTCTGTTTGGCAGCCAGGGTAGTAAAATGCTGACGATTTATCAATATACAGAGTCTGAAAATGGGCCTTACATTAATACGCTTGCACGCGAGGCCTTTACAGCGATGCTGCCGGTTGATATGGATGCCGACGGGTGTGAAGAAGTGTTTGTGCTTGCACAGGATACAGCTGAACCGGGGCGGGGAATGTCCGGTAAGCTGCTTAAAATGGTGAAAAATGTTGTTACGGTAGCTGGTGAGGTGGCGCTCGACCCCAGAACTTCCAACTATGTTTCTTTGAAATCTGAAAAGCTCGGCACCCAAAGCCCTGTTAGAATTTATATAGATGCAAATGCAGGGGCCTCTTCTATGATTACGGAGATTGTCTATTGGGATAGCAGAGCCAAGCGCTTGATTGCGCCTCTGTATGAGGAACAAAAGGGAGCGAATGTTGCGACGCTGCGTTATGAAGCGATTGCCTCTAACGATATTAATAACGATGCGATTATCGAAATACCGGTGCAGAGCATATTGCCGGACAGCGGCTACACTGCATCAGAGGAGCTCTCAGAAAATGCGGCAAACGCCTCAAAGGGGCAGGCGGCAAGCAGTGTTACACAGCAGCTCTATCTGACCAAATGGCTGCAATTTCAGGGCAGCGGTCCACAGGAGACAAAGGTGGTCGCGTACAGCGCCATCAACTATTCCGATGGATACCTGTTCTACTATCCGGAGGAATGGATTGGCGAGAACGAGGAGCCACGGGTGACGATCATCAGCAATCAGAACGAGCGGCAGTGGTCCTTTTTTGCTCGGGAGGGCGGACAAATTGGCGACGAGTTGTTTGCGATTATGACGCTTCCAGCAGATCAGTGGGAGAAAAATCCCCTTGCTGATTACACGTTGCTCAAGAGAAACGACAGCGTCGTTTATGTTGGGCGGTTATTAAACGCCGCTTCAGCGTATGATATTCATTTTGATTTATTAGAATCCAGCATTTCCATCATTGAGTGATCGTAGAGGAGGAGGATATGGCGAAATGAAGACTGTACTTGTCGCAGAAGACGAGATCTCCATCCGTGATTTTATTGTAATCAACCTGCGCCGCAGCGGCTATGAGGTGCTTGAGGCTGGCGATGGAATGGAAGCTTTGAAGATTTATGATGAACGCAACGGAGATATTGACGTAGCGCTGCTGGATATCATGATGCCGCAGATGGACGGCCTGGAGTGCTGCAAGCAGCTTCGTGCGCGCAGCCCCCTTTTGGGGATCATTATGTTGACCGCACGCACACAGGAGATGGATAAGGTGACCGGCCTGCTGGTCGGCGCCGACGACTATGTAACCAAGCCTTTCTCCCCTTCAGAGCTGATGGCACGGGTCGATGCGATCTACCGGCGCGTCATGATGAGCAAGGCGTCTTCGGCTGACAAGGCGCAGGAAGACACGATTGAATTGGGTGAATTCGTGCTGAATTCCCGTAATCGGACGCTGACCAAAAAAGGCGTTTTGATCGATTTGACGCAGGTGGAATTTCAAATCATGGAGTATTTTTTTCAAAACCCGGGCGCCGCTTTGGACAGAACGGATATCCTTAACCGTGTATGGGGAGATTCTTATTTTGGTGAGGAAAAAATTGTTGATGTCAATATCCGGCGGCTCCGAATGAAGATTGAGGATGAACCCTCTAACCCCAAGCATTTGGTGACGATTTGGGGGATTGGATACAAGTGGGTCATTTAAATAGGTCTGCCCATGCGTAAGAAAGGAGGCGGAATAAGCGTGCATTTCAACGGGATTACAAAACGATGGATTTTAAACACGCTGGGGACGATTTCAGCCCTGCTTCTTTTGGTATCTATTATCGCCTCGTTTTCGATCCATTTTTACTACTATGAATATGTTGAAATGACGCTAAATTCCCGTGCAGATGATTCTGTTTCCACCTTCTTCAGCCTTTATAACAATACAGACGAGCAGTTCGAAAGCCGTGCCCGTGAATTTATTGAAAATTTTAAAGCGAAAGATATGATGGAGGTTTGGGTGATCGACCGGCATGGGAATGTGATTCTATCCTCCAGCGGCTTTCCGGTCGATACACAGCCGGAAATGCCGGATTATGAGCAGGCAATCGAGCCGGGGGCAACAAGCGATACGGCCCGTTGGATTGGTAAACTTCCGTCGGGAGAGAAGGTAATGGCGCTGACACAGCTGCTGGGGGATGACAGCGGCGCCGTCCGGTATTTGATCTCGCTGGAGGATGTGGACAATCAGATTGCTACCTTTATCCTGCTGATCTTTTTTGTGTGCCTGCTGGCCATCGCGCTGGTGGCCTTGTCCGGTTCTTTCTTCATTCAGTCGATTGTCAAACCAGTGATGCAGATCAACGACGCGGCCAGAAAATTTGCGCATGGGGATTTCAGCAGCCGGATTGACAGCTCACGCTATAACGACGAGATCAGTGAGCTGGGAGAAACCATTAACTATATGGCCTCTGAGCTGAGCGAGGCTGACCGCGTTAAAAATGATTTTATTTCCACTATTTCGCACGAGCTTCGCACCCCTCTGACTGCTATTAAAGGCTGGGGGGAAACCCTGTTGCAGGTAGGGGATACAGATCCTACGCTGCTTTCCAAGGGGATGCAGGTTATTATTGACGAATCCTCCCGGCTGACGGGGATCGTGGAAGAGCTGTTGGATTTTTCACGCATGCAAAATGGGAAACTCAGCATGTGCCTGGAAAAAATTGATGTGCTCGCAGAGCTGGACGATGCCGTTTTTGTGTTTCGGGAGCGCGCTCTGCGGGAGGGGATCGAGTTGATTTACAACGCGCCCCATCTGCCTGCGCCGATGAACGGGGATGCCAACCGGATCAAGCAGGTATTTGTCAATATTCTGGATAATGCTTTCAAATATACTGAACAGGGTGGCCGGGTGATTGTGGTCGCCAATATCGTGCAAGCTACGCTGGAAATCATGGTGGGCGACACTGGATGCGGTATTCCCGAGGCGGACCTGCCCCATGTAACGGAGAAATTTTATCGCTCCAGCGTGTCGGCCCGTGGATCCGGCATCGGTCTTGCCGTAGTGGATGAGATCATCAGGCTGCACCATGGTACTTTAAAAATCAACAGCATAGTGGGGGAGGGAACGACGGTTTCAGTCACTTTACCAATCGAACCGGTCTCTCTGCCTGACGAAAGGAGTTCATACAATGAGTGAGGAACAAAAGAAAGCCCCGCACAAAACCTCTGTGGGAGGGCAGGCTCTGATTGAGGGGATTATGATGCGCGGGCCGAGAGGCGCTGCGATGTCTGTCCGGTTGCCGGATGGTTCTATCGATACGGAATATAAGGATTTTAAACAGATAAAAGATAAAATCAAATTCCTTGGATGGCCGATTATACGCGGTGTGGTCAGCTTTGTGGAATCCATGATCCTTGGCTACAAATGCCTGATGGAATCTGCGGAGAAATCCGGCCTGGATACGGAGGGGGCAGAGGAGGAGGAAATGTCCAAGCTCGACCGCTGGATTTCCGATCATTTTGGGCCAAAGCTGATGGGCGTCATCTCTGCCGTGGCAATGGTGCTGGGCCTCCTGCTCGCCTTTGCGCTCTTTTTTTACCTGCCCGCCCTCATTTTTGACGGCCTGAATGCATTGACAAAGGGCGGCCTGCTCGCCTTAAAGGGCTTGATTGAGGGTGCGATGCGTATTGTAATTTTTATCGCATATATTGCGCTGGTGTCCCGGATGAAGGATATTAAGCGTGTTTTTCGTTATCATGGCGCGGAACATAAGACGATTTTCTGCTACGAGCATGGCGAGGAACTGACAGTGGAAAATGTGCGTAAGCAAAGCAGGTTTCATCCTCGCTGCGGCACCAGCTTTATCTTTGTTATTTTGATTATCAGCATATTGGTTTCTTCCCTATTGATTTTTTTGTTCCCCGCGCTTGGAAATCCGGAAAACCGGATACTGTGGATGTGTATTAAAATTTTGACGCTGCCGGTTACCATGGGCTTTGGCTATGAGTTTATCCGCTATGCCGGGCGGCATGAGAATTGGCTGACCAAAGTCCTTTCTGCGCCCGGGCTTTGGATGCAGCGGTTAACAACCGCAGAGCCCGATGACAGTATGATTGAGGTAGGCATTACAGCTTTTCAGGCAGTTATTACGGATAATCCGGAGGATGACGCAATTTGACTACCTACCGTGCCCTCTATCAAGAGGCTGTGGCAGCGCTTCGGCTGGCGGATAATCCGGACGCCCCCTTTGACGCGCGTTGCCTGATGGAGAAAGCATTTGGCATGGATCGATCAGCTCTTGCTCTGCATGGCGGAGAGGAGCCTGCAAAGGAAGAGATGGATCGCTTTCTGGCGCTGGTGCGCTGCAGGGCTGCTGGGGAGCCACTCCAATATTTGCTGGGAGAATGGCCGTTTCTCGATGAGAGCTATCAAGTTGGCCCCGGCGTATTGATCCCGAGGCCTGAAACCGAGCTGCTGGCACAAACGGTGCTGCGCCTGACTGCGCAGCTGGAAAAGCCAGTTATTTTGGATCTCTGTGCAGGCAGCGGGTGTATTGGCCTTAGCATCGCAAAGCGCAGGCCGGATGCGCAGGTCTATCTGCTGGAGAAGTCTCCGGAGGCGTATGCGTATCTTTGCCAGAATGGGGCGCATCTAGCTTTGCATAATGCGCATTGGGGCCTGGGGGATGTGTTGGAGGGGTTTGCATCCTCCCATCTTCCCGCTCCACATGTGATTGTTTCCAATCCGCCTTATGTTGCGTCGGCTGAAATTGCGAGCTTACAGCGCGAGGTGCTGCGGGAGCCGCATATGGCCTTGGATGGAGGGGAGGATGGGCTGCTGTTTTACAGAGCGTTGGCGCGGCAGTGGCTGCCCTTTTTAAAGCCTGGCGGTTTCATTGCGGTGGAATGTGGAGAATCGCAGGCAGAAAAAATTGAATTCCTTTTTCTGCCCCAACACATTCAAACACAGATTTTGAAGGATTATCGCGGAATCCCGCGAATTGTAGCAGGCTGGAAATCATTTGAATAAAAATTTACATTTTATCCGTTGACGCACTTCTTTTTTTAAGCTACGCTTAGTAATAAATCATTTTCCAATTTGAGAGGTTGAACACATGATACTGAGCTACCTTCGCAGCGGTGACTGGACGAGCACGATGATCGGCGTGTGCGTTTCTATCTTCGTTGTTTTTTGCACGCTCCCAATTCACGAATATGCCCACGCATGGACGGCTACCCGCTTGGGAGATAACACGGCGCGCTTGAGCGGCAGACTGACGCTTAACCCAATGGCGCATATTGACCCGATCGGTGCGCTGATGATTCTGCTGTTGGGCTTTGGCTATGCAAAGCCTGTGCCGGTCAACATGCGCAATTTCCGGAATCCGAAGCGGGATATGGCCCTGACGGCTGTGGCGGGCCCGTTGTCCAATCTGTTGATGGCGTTTCTATTTCTGATCGTCTATAATCTGCTGGGCCTTTTTTATACCGCCGGCAATCATATTCTTCTCATAGCGTCGGTGTTTTTCCAGCTGGCAGCTGTGATCAATGTAAACCTTGCTGTTTTTAACCTGCTGCCGATCCCGCCGCTGGATGGCTCCCGTATTCTTGGCTTGGTACTGCCTGACCGTATTTATTACAAGGTCATGCAATACGAGCGGATTATCATGATCGTGGTTCTTGCCCTTTTGTTTTTTGGTGTGCTCAGCTGGCCGTTGAATTTTTTAAGCTCGCTGGTGTTAAAAGGGCTTGCCTTTATAGCAGGGCTCCCTTTCCTGCCTTTCCGCTAAAGGAGAGGATTAAATGGAAAAAATTTCTTATAAGCTTCCTGTGTTTGAAGGCCCGATGGATTTGCTGCTTCATCTCATCAGCAAGCATAAGCTGAATATTTATGATATTCCAATTTTAGAGCTTGTCGAGCAGTATATCGACGCTGTCCGCCAGATGCAGAATGAGGATATGGACGTCGCCAGTGAATTTTTGGAGATGGCTGCGCGTCTTGTATATATCAAAACCGTGTCTCTCTTACCAGTGCATGAGGAGGCGGAGCAGCTCAAAAAGGAACTTACCGGCGAACTCCTGGAATATCGGGATTGTCAGCTTATGGCGCAGAAGCTGGCTGAACGTACATCCGGTTTTGACCATTACGTACGGGAACCGCAGGTTTTTGAGGCGGATCCAACTTATACGCGGCTGCATGAACCCGAGGAGCTTTTACGTGCCTATCTTTCCGCAGTGGGAAAAGGCAGGCGCAAGCTGCCGCCTCCCGTTGATTCCTTTACGGCGATCGTATCTCATAAAATTGTGTCTGTTGGCTCTAAAGTATCCTTTATTCTGCGCAGGCTCATTCGCGGCCAAAGGCAGAGGCTTGGCTCGTTTTTTGAGGTTGCTCCCTCTCGTTCCGATATGGTGGCTACCTTTCTGGCCATGTTGGAGCTCATCAAGGCGAAACGAATCCTTGTCGAAGGGGAGGGCGATGCCTCGCAAGTCGTTTTGGTGCGGGATGCCCTAAAGCAATCTAAAGCTTTTCAGGCAGGGGAGGCGAATCATTCTTGAACGCAAAGCAAATACAGGCGGCCGCTGAGGCAGTGCTGTTTGCTTCTGGCGAGCCCTTGGAGCTGTCTCGCCTGGCACAAGCGCTGGAGATTAACGAAGGGCTGATGGAGCAGATTTTAAAGAATTTAGAAGCCCAGCTTGATGAACGGGGGAGCGGTTTATGTTTACTGCGCTTGGGCAACCGGTATCAGCTGTGCACACGCACAGAGTTTGCGCCCAGTATTCGGCAGGCACTGGAAATCAAGCGCAACGCACCGCTTTCTCAGGCGGCTTTTGAGGTGCTGGCGGTCATTGCTTATAACCAGCCTGTTACAAAGTCCTTTGTGGAGCAGGTGCGTGGGGTAGATTGTTCCGGCGTTGTCAATACCCTTTGTCAGAAAGGTCTTTTGGAAGAAAAGGGGAGGCTAGAGCTCCCTGGCCGGCCGCTTTTGTATGGTACGACCGCTGAGTTTCTGCGGTGCTTCAGCTTTTCCTCTCTGGAAGAGCTTCCGCCGCTGCCTGACCGTCAGGCAGCAGAACAGCAGGAGGAGGCCCATGCCGGTGTTTCACGCACATCACTTACAGAAGAGGAGGCGGGTGTATGATTGTCCTGTATATTCTGCTTGCGATTATCGCGCTGATTATACTGGCGTTTAGCTTCCGGTTGACGGTTCAGTTGGATTATCACGATGTTGTAGAGTTGGAGATCCGCTACTTATTCCTGAAATTTAAGCTCCTACCTTGGGAGCAGAAGGAAAAAAAGCCAAAAACAGAGAAGCCGGCTCCTGCTTCGGAACAACCTCCAAAAGATACCTCTCAGAAGAAAAAGGGAGGTTCGAAGCAGAACCCGCTGGCAACATTTTGGAATAACGAGGGAATAGATGGCGTCATAGCCTTGCTGAAAAAAACTGCGTCAATTCTCTCCGGTATGTTCCGCAGCGTTTTTCGGCATATCATTCTTGACAAGTTCTATTTGCAAATGTATATTGGTTCCGGGGATGCGGCACAGACCGCAATCGACTATGGCAAGGTTTGCACGGAGGTTTTTCCTGCATTGGGCGCTATATGCTCTGTCATGAAGGTCAAAAAATATGATGTGGATATTTCCCCGGATTTTTTAGCAAATCAGAGTGAAACAGAGCTGCACGCAGTGCTCACACTGCGTCCGATTTTTGTGACTAACGCAGCGGTTGCTATGGTGGTAAAGCTTTTGTTCCAGGTTGTTTTCAAACTGCTTTTTTCCAAACCAGATAAAAGCAATGAAAATAGAATTGAAATAAAACAAGGTGGTGCTTCTTCATGAAAGAACAGTCAGCAGCAGGGATCCTGGGTACGACAATTGAGAAAATTCGTGATCTTGTCGATGTAAGCACAATTATCGGCGATCCGATGTATCTGGAAGGCGGAATTACCATTATCCCAATCTCCAAGGTGACGTATGGCTTTGCCTCCGGAGGCTCAGACTTTCCGTCGAAGACGAATGCGCAGCTTTTCGGCGGCGGCGGCGGAGCAGGCGTGACGATTACGCCGGTCGCTTTCCTCATTGTCAGCGACGGCGAGGTTACGCTTAAGCATATTACGGCATATGATAATGCGGCAGAGCGTGTTGTGAACCTGGTGCCTGAGATGTTTGATAAGGTGACCAGTGTTGTTAACAAGACCATAAAGAAAAAAGAAGCGCAGGCCGACCAGGGGGAGGAGACTGCTCCGCCTGTTTCTGAACAAGAGACAAAATAACATTTTTTCAGATGAGGGTTAACGTACGCATTTATGCCCGTAGCTTTTCAAAAATGAATTGATTTTTTTGCCACCGCCTGCATACGTATAAACCATGGCAGGTGGTGGCTTTGTTCAATCAAAAGAAAAAGCAAATCTGGAGTTATAAATATTTGGCTCTGTTTTTATTGTGCGGGCTTTTTTTACTTTACGCCGGTGTACATGTGCGAGCGGAGGGCCCGCCCTCTGTGTCGGCTCAATCGGCCGCGTTGCTGGTTGCCGATACAGGCGAGTTCCTGTTTGAAAAAAACGCGTATCAGCAACGGGGAATGGCAAGCACAACGAAGATTATGACCTCCCTGCTGGCGATTGAGGAGGGCACGCCGAACCGGGTTATCACGGCAACGGATGCCATGGTTCGAGTGGAGGGTACTTCGATCGGCCTGCGTGCTGGGGATCGAATCACACTGCGCAATCTGGTTTACGGCATGTTGCTTGAATCTGGCAATGATGCCGCAAACGCTACGGCGATTGCGATTGCCGGTTCTGTGGATCAGTTCGCGCAGCGCATGAACCTACGAGCCAGAGAAATCGGGATGACAAACACCCATTTCGTAACACCGTCGGGGTTGGATCATGAAGAGCATTATTCCTGCGCGCATGATATGGCTCTCTTGGGCGCAGAGGCAATTCGCAACCCGGAATTTGCCTCCATTTGCGCTACAAAAAGTATCCGTGTGGCTTATGGCAATCCGGAATACTTGCGTACTTTGTCTAATCATAACCGCCTATTATCCGCTTATGATGGGTGTATCGGGGTCAAGACGGGCTTCACTAAAAAAAGCGGCCGCTGCCTGGTCTCAGCCGCTGAGCGCGATGGTATAACGCTTGTTGCAGTAACACTTAATGCGCCAAACGATTGGGCAGATCACAAAAAACTGTTCGATTATGGATTTTCCATAATCGAAAATATTAAATTGGATGACAGTTTTTCCGACCTCCAGTTGCCCGTTGTGGGGGGAGTAAGCAGTCAAGTTCCAGTGGAATGCGCGATTACACCGGACTATCCGGCCTCTTCCCAACCCACCGGAATCCGTCGGGAAATTTTACTGGAGCCCTTTGTTTATGCGCCTGTAGAGCAGGGGCAGCTGGTAGGGGAGGCCCGTTATTATCAGGGGGATCGACTGATTGCCAGCGTACCGTTGGAAACAGCGCGCGCTGTGGAGAATGTCAATGTTCCAGTTCGGCAGGAGCAAAACAAGGAGACGAAACAGGTTGGCTTTTGGGCAAAAATAAAGGAATGGGTTTTAACCCATATTATGAGGAGAGAAAAGCAAAATGACTGATGCAAAAATCAGGCTGCAAAAATATTTATCGGAATGTGGCGTCGCCTCACGCCGGAAAAGTGAACAACTAATTGAGGAAGGGCGTGTCAAGGTCAACGGAATTCCAGCAAAGATAGGCGATAAGATAGATCCCAAGCGGGACTCCGTTGCTGTAAATGGCCGAAAGGTGATACGGGAAAAAACGCTCTGTTATCTCATGCTGCATAAACCGCGTGGGTTTATCACCACCATGAGCGATGAAATGGAACGCAAGTGCGTTGCAGAGCTGGTACAGGATTATGAAAAACGAGTTTATCCGATTGGGAGGCTGGATCGTGAGTCAGAGGGGCTTCTTTTGATGACGAATGATGGTGATTTTGCCAACGCGATGATGCATCCAAAACGCCATGTCTCCAAAACCTACCGTGTGACGGTCCGGCCGGATATTACAGAAGAGCAGCTTAACCGGATGGCGTCTGGCATTCTTCTGGAGGGCCGTATGACGGCGCCCGCTGATGTCCATGTCGTGCGCAGGGATGAGGGCAGGGTTGTGTTGGAAATTGTCCTTTATGAAGGAAGAAACAGGCAAATCCGAAAGATGTGCGAATCACTCGGCTTGGAAATAGCGCGATTAAAGCGGATTGCTGTGGGGCCTGTCAAGCTTGGTATGCTGCCTCCAGGACACTGGCGGGAATTGACACCGGATGAGGTGCACAAGCTGATGCGTGCAGCTCAAATGGATTTGCAAACATAAATCGTTTTGTTTGTTTTCGAGTGTTCCGGTATGATGCCGGGGCACTTTTTTTGCATTCCGCGCAGGGGCGTAAAAACTCAGCTGGAACGTTGGGAGAAATGATGATATAATGAATACAAGCTGGAAGGAGGAAGCTTGGGAGAAGGGGCGAACATTTGGCAAAAAATTATACAAAATAAATATTTTGTATAATTTAGGGGAGGGAAATTGGATTTTCCTCAATATTCATACAGCCGATTTGATATGATAGATTCCCCAAATCCAAGCGCAGGACTATGCCAAACAGATCCATTGATTATACAGAGTATCCATCTATTGTTGCTGATTTTTTACGGTATCTGGAAGTGATTAAGAATAAATCCCCGCTGACGGTGCAGGAATACGCCATGGATCTTCGTACCTTTTTTCGCTTTTTAAAAATGTCGCGTAAGCTGGCGCCGGTTTCAATACCCTTTGATCAAATTGATATTACTGATTTAGACATTGCCTTTGTACGCACAGTGTCTATTAGCGATGCTTATGCATTTTTATCATATTGCAAAAATGAACGTCACAATAGTGCGAAAACCCGTTCCCGTAAGGTTTCCAGCATTCGAGGATTTTTTAAATACCTGACTCTTCAGAAAAAACTTTTGGAAGAAAACCCGATGCAGGAGTTGGATACCCCAAAGCAAAAAAAGACACTCCCAAAGTATCTCACTCTGGATCAAAGCATTGCACTTTTAAATCATATTGACGGTAAAAATAAGGAACGCGATTTTTGTATCATCACTTTTTTTCTCAATTGTGGGATGCGGCTTTCTGAGCTTGTCGGCCTCAATTTGAGCGACATTCAGGATGAAGAAACGATCCGCGTGACGGGCAAGGGCGACAAGGAGCGTATTTTATATCTAAACCAGGCTTGCCGGGATGCACTGAGAGCCTATTTGAAGGTGCGTCCGGTAGACGGTGTACGGGATAAAAATGCGCTTTTTCTGAGCAACCGGCTACAGCGGATCAGTCCAAAAACAGTGCAGCATATTGTATACACATTTTTAGAAAAAGCGGGACTTTCTGGGCAGGGGCTTTCTGTGCACAAGCTGCGGCATACGGCCGCTACACTGATGTATCAGCATGGCAAGGTGGATGTTTTAGTGCTAAAAGAGATTTTAGGCCACGAAAATTTAGGCACGACAGAAATCTATACACATATCATGGACGATCAGATTAAAGCTGCAATTGATGCAAACCCGCTTCATGCGCAGAAGCCTTCCCAAACACCTCAAAAGTGAAAAAATCCAGAAAAAGCTTTTGCAAATAACGCATCTGCCAAAGAAGCGCACAAAAGTAACACAAGCAGAATGCCAAAACGGACACAATAAAGCCTCAGGCTGTGGGAATGATCCAGGATTTTTTTACCGTTCATTACAGTAAAAACATCAAAGGACATCGTGATCCCTTCCCGGCAGCCAATGAGGAGCGTAGCAGTAGAGAGAATTGCGCCGGGCAACAGGATTAACAGGCAATAGCCCACTCCGGCAAGTGATTGCGCGCTATAGAGATAGCCGAATACCGCACCGAGCCCAAGGCCGCGGATAAAGGGCAGCAGCATGAGAAGCGGCAGGCCAATTGCACAAAGCCCTGCTGCGAAAGCGCCGGCCAAATAGAGCATGTTTGCCAGCATTGAATTGCATATGGTAGCGAAGAGAGACTGCGTGCTGCGAAGTAGACTGTATTCCTGCAACAGATCCAGCAGCTTTTCAAGCCATTCATGGTCAGCGCTGCTTTTCACCAGTACCGCGCCAAAGGCCATGCCAGCAGTAAAAAATGCGGTCAATAAAATCAGTTTCCAGCCGGATAGGATTCGCTCTGCCAAGATTCCTCCAGGAAGTGGTTGCGCTTCCCGCAGATGCATATGTCTTGTCCCCATTTAGCATCCTCCTTTTTACACATATCCTCTAGAGCCATCCTATGGTGCAGATCCGTGGAATAGAACCATTCCCCGGGATAATTTGCATTCTCAATAAAAGCCACCATATTCCTTTTCTCCTTTTTCAGCAGAAGGAATATGGTGGCTTTACTTTATTAATTTACGTTGAGATTACAAAATTATTCTGCGTCACTTACCAAAGCGGCTTTTATCATAATTGCGCATTCTAACCGCTTTTTCTCCAAAGCGCAGGAGAGTTTGTGCGGCTTTAAAACGTCGCCTGCATATTGCAGGTTGTTCGCGTTACAGCCACCGCTGCAATAAAATTTCGCCCAGCATTCACGACATTCCGGCTTTTCATAGACGTTGGTTTTGGAAAACATCAGCTTCTTTGATTGATCCAAACTGTTATCTAAAACGCTTCCCATCCGCCACTCCTCCATGCCGACAAATTGATGGCATGGATAAATGTCGCCTTCCGGCGTAACGGCAATGTATTCATTGCCACAACTGCAACCACGCAGCCGTTTAATGGCACAGGGTCCCTGGTCAAGATCCAGCATGAAGTGAAAGAAATTGAAGCTGTCCCCTCCCCTTTTTCTGCGGATAATTTCTTTTGCGAGCGTTTCATATTCCTCGCAGATACGAGGCAAATCCTCTTCTGTCAGGGCAACGGGCAACAGCTTTGGGTCGGCCACCACAGGCTCGATCGAAATCTGGTCAAATCCCAATTCCCGCATATGGATAACATCTTTTGTAAAATCAAGATTCTGCTTTGTAAACGTGCCGCGGACATAATATTGATCGAATTTCCCACCGCGCCGTTTTTCTACAAGGCGCTGATATTTGGGCACAATCGCATCATAGCTGCCGCTGCCATCTACGCGGAAGCGTAGGGAATCATTCACCGCTTTTCGGCCGTCAATGGAGAGGACAACATTTGACATCTCCCGGTTGATATAATCGATTTTGTCCTCTGTCAGGAGTAGGCCATTGGTTGTAATGGTGAAACGGAAATTTTTGTTGTGCTCTTTTTCAATGGAGCGGGCATAATCCACCACTTGCTTAACCACCTCAAAGTTCATCAGTGGCTCTCCGCCAAAGAAATCCAGCTCCAGATTATGCCGGTTGGCAGAATGTGCGATTAAAAAATCAATTGCCGCCTTACCCACCTCGAGAGGCATCAGCTTACGGCCATGCCCAAAATCCCCCTGTGCGGCAAAGCAATAGCTGCAGCGCAGGTTACAGTCGTGCGCAATATTCAAACACATGGATTTTACCGGCGCGGGCCCCATTTGGGCAGCGAAGGGCGCATAGTCATCCGCAGAAAAGAGAAACCCGTTTTGATAGAGTTCATAGAGCTCCTCGTATGCTTCTTGAATCTCCGCCTCACGATAGGAGGCGCGCAGATGCTCTGCCACCTCTTTGGGACATTGATCGTCCAAAGGGGCTTCCAGTCCGTCCAGAAGCTCATAGGAGAGTTGGTCTACCACATGCACTGCGCCGCTATTGACATCCAGCACAATATAAAAACCGTTTAAATAAAATTTATGAATCATGTTCGTGTGTTCCTTTCCGCCTTCCGTATTACAGCGCTTGTCAACTTTTTTATTTATACGGAAAATGAAGGGACAGTCCCCTGCCCCTTCATTTGAAGCCGATTTGATTGAAAGCCCTTATTTCTCGCACTTCTGGTTAGCAACTGTGCAGGAAGTCTTGCAGGCGGACTGGCAGGATGCCTGGCACTCGCCGCAGCCACCCTTGGCGGCGCTTTTCTTCAGGTTCGCCTGATTCAGCGTTACAATATGCTTCATCACAGAATCCTCCTCATCATCTGATAATGGTAAAATTATAACACATTCTGCTCTGATTTTCAATCGCATTGCTGGGAAAATTTAGCCTGCATACAGGATGAATAAGCGGGGTATCCTATTCCCAGCGGAAGAGGATATTTGAAAATGCGTTTGCTGTCCTTCTCCGCAAGCCGTTTATGCAGGGAAGCCTGGCATAAACGGTGTTTTTCTGTTGATTCAAACTTGTATTGCTTTTTGTCAGAATAAGGATATTTCTGTAAATTCTAAAACAAAATTTCAATAAAAAATCAATTGTTAAATGGAATATAATTTTATTTATTCATAAAAAACTTACAGAAATATGCTATTATTATAATTAATATTTCGGTTAAAAACACCAAGGAGGAAACCATGCGCTGGCAAGAAGAATTAAAAAACAATGTGACAACCATCGAGGAGCTTGCAAAATACATCCCCCTCGAAAGCTCTGAGATTGCAAAATTAAAATCAATCGTTGATGAGTTCCCGATGTCTATTCCCCGCTATTACCTTTCCCTGATCGACCCAAATGATCCGAATGATCCAATTCGCAAGATGAGCCTTCCTGCGCTGGAGGAATTGGATGATGCCGGCATGTGGGACACCAGCGGCGAGGCCAGCAATACCAAAACAGAGGGCCTGCAACATAAATATGCGCAGACGACGCTGATTCTCTCAACCAGCAAATGCGCAATGTATTGCCGCCACTGCTTTCGCAAAAGGCTGGTTGGTACTTCAGATGAGGAAGTTGCCAAAACCTTTGCCCCGATTCTTGCCTATATCAAAGAACATAAGGAGATTAATAATGTCCTGATTTCCGGAGGAGATGCTTTTCTCAACAGCAACAGCGTGATCTCCTACTATTTGCAGGAGCTTGCTGGAATTGAGCACCTGGATTTTATCCGTTTCGGCACACGGATTCCGGTCACGCTTCCCTCCCGCATTACAGAGGATGCCGAGTTGATCAGCCTTTTGCGGGAGTACGGCAAAAAGAAAACCATCTATGTCACGACCCAATTCAACCATGCAAAGGAATTGACATCCGAGGCGGTTGCCTCCATTGACGCCTTGTTGAGCGCCGGCGTGATCGTCAATAACCAGACTGTTCTGCTGCGCGGCGTCAATGATGATCCGGATACGCTTGCAACCTTGCTCAACTCCCTGATTCGTAACCGTGTAATCCCCTATTACATCTTTCAGTGCAGGCCTGTTACCCATGTGAAAACACAGTTTCAGGTGCCGCTTGCAGAGGGCGTGCAAATTGTGGATCAGGCCAAGGCCAGGTGCAACGGCTTCAGCAAGCGGATTCGCTATGCGATGTCGCATGAAACGGGCAAGATCGAGATCCTCGGTATGCTCAACGAAAAGGAGATGCTTTTCAAATATCATCAGGCGAAGGATCCCAAAAACAACAGCCGTATTTTTACCGTAGAGCTGGAAGAGGGCCAGGCTTGGTTATAAGATTTCAGATTCAGCACGCTCAAACAACTGGCTCATAGAAATACTGAACTGCCGGAGGAGCGTAATATCCTC
>USBP01000006.1 GCA_900552985.1 uncultured Oscillospiraceae bacterium | reverse complement strand
CCTGCGCTGGGCAGAAGCCGCCGCTTGAATCAACGGGCTGCGGCCGCTCACGCGGCATTATTTTTTTTGCAGCCGGTCGTTGACCTCGAGCTCATAACTTGGGTTGCTGTATTGGAATTTTATCAGGCTCCTGATTTTGCGCAATGGATTCCGGGCGAGCGCCACGCTGGTTTCGGCATAGTTTGCGCCCAATGCGTCAAGAACTGGCTTAAAATGCTCCCAGCGCTCCAAAAAGCTTTTGAAATCGCGTTTTTCCTTCGGCGACCAGGCCACCTCGCTGAGCGCCTGCATCCGCGGGAACAGGAACACCTCCAGCCGCCGGATGGAGGGGATAAATTCTGTCCACATTTCCGCCTCTACGCCCAGCACATTTTGCTCGCTCTCCGGATGAATGCCAGCCTGCACGGGCTCAAAGCAGTAGGTGTTTTTCAGGGGCCTCTGCGCATAGGGCAGGTCAAAGTAGAAAGCCTGGTGGCGGCTCACGATCATCTCGCCGCCCTCATTGATATATTTTTCTGCGAATTTGTCGCGTTGTGGCGTCCAATACTGGCCGATTACGGATTTGTCGAGGTTACCAGCCTGAAGCGCTTCGTTCCAGACAATCAGCCGCTTGCCCTTCTCTTTGAGATAAGCGGCGATGCGGTTGTTGAAGTAGCCTTGCAGCTCCTCCACATCCCGCAGGCCGTGCTCCCGGATTGCCTGCTGGCAGTGGGGGCAGTTTTTCCATTCTTCTTTCGGCGCTTCATCGCCGCCAATGTGAAAATAAGGGGCGGGGAACAGCGGGATGATCTCATCAAGCACATGGAAGATGAAGTCGTAGGTGCTCTCCTTGCCTGCGCAGGCAGGGCGGTTCCAATCCTTCCATCCCATCGTTTTTTCTGGAATAGTGCCGCCATAGAACCATTGCACCTCGCTCGGCTTTTCCCGACAGGCCAGATATGGATATCCGGCAATCGCAGCCGCAAAGTGCGCGGGCATATCGATCTCCGGTACTACGGTGATGAACCGCGCGGCAGCATAGGCGACAATCTCCCGGATTTGTTCCTGTGTGTAAAATCCAGGCGCATAGGGCTTGCCCTCCAGTTTTCTGGAGCCCCAGCCGTAAAGCTGTGTATCCTTGCGCTTGGAGCCGATCTCTGTGAGCAGCGGATATTTTTTGATCTCGATGCGCCAACCCACATCATCCGTTAGATGCCAGTGGAATACGTTAAGCTTGTGCATGGCCAGAAAATCCAGATAGCGCTTCACATACTCCACGCCGAAAAAATGGCGGCTTTCATCCAGACTCATACCGCGCCAGCGGAATCGGGGCTCGTCTTCGATCCGAATGCAGTCCATGGAAAGTGATTGAGCCTTTTTGGCGGTATCCAACCGCAATAGCTGCCGCAGGGTTTGGACCGCGTAAAATGCACCGGCGGGCGTTTGCGCAGAAATTTCCATTCCGGTTGGCGTGCAGTCAATTCGATAGCCCTCCGCTGGGAGATCCGCATTGTAGACGAAACGGATATCCGCCATTTCATTGCCCTCTTTTAGAGAAAAAGCGGCGGAGCTTTCAATCAGATTCAGAAAATAGGCGGCTGTTTCCCGCAGCTCTGGGGCAAAATAGCAAACGGTATCCTGCGTGATGGTAAATGTGCCGGAGAGTGGCGCTGCTGTTTTGGGCAAGGGAATTAACTGAATCATAAGTCCTCCTTAAAGTCGCTGATTTGTGTGAAAAGAAATGTCGGAACGAACGATATGTAAAACAAAGAGGGCTGTCTCATCGGCTGTAGTGTGCGGCAAGCCGTTTGACCCTGGCATCGTCAATGAGGTTATGCAGGCCCGCCCAGTGGAGCTGACGGCGGTTGAACCACAGGGAATAGCCCTTTGCCCGCAAAAGGCCGGGCATGGCCTGCCGGAGCGCAGCGGGATGCTCGACGCCGCAGGCGGCCAGCATCCGGTAATAATCAGGCAGCTTGTTCCGGAAGTGCTCCCAGCATCTGTTTTCGGGCGAGGTCCAGGCAATTTCCGCAATTGCGCCCAGGCGAGGGTAGGTGCAATATTCCGCTTTTTTCCTGTTGGGGACGTATTCCGTCCAAAGCGGCGCTTCCAGCCCCCAAAGGTTTTGGGCTGTATTGGAGTCGATATCCGGGATTTCCGGCACGTTCTCATAGGTCTGTTTCAGATTAAACCAGCCAAACGGCAGATCAAGATAATAGGGGAAGGAGACGGAATTCACCATCCGGCGGCCCGCCCGTATCTCTGCCTGCGTATTCTGCGGCATGCCGCACATCTGCCAGACGATATCGCGATCCAGCCACTTGGTGGCCTCTACGGAATCCCAGTTCCACATCATGGAGGTGACGCCGTGCTCCTTTAGATACCGGCTGATGCGGCTCATAAAATATTGCTGAAGCTCCTCCTCATCCTGCAAACCAACCCTTTTCATCATGGCCTGGCAGTGCGGGCAAAGCTTCCAGCGCATTTTAACAGCCTCGTCGCCGCCGATATGGAACAGACCGTCCGGAAAAAGCGGGATCATTTCGTCAAGTACGTTGCGGAGGAATTCGTAGGTGTTCGCTTTCCCTGCACAGAGGATATCGTGCTTTACGCCCCAGTGCGTCGCCACAGGGAGCTTGCGGTCAAAACAGCTCAATTCCGGATAACAGGCGATCGCAGCCTGCATATGGCCCGGCATGTCGATCTCCGGAATTACCTTGATGTATTTGGAGTGAGCGTAAGCGACGACCTCTCGAATTTCCTCCTGCGTATAAAAGCCGGCGTGGGGTTTTAAGCCGAAGTTGGTGTGCGAGCGCCTAGAGCCAACCTGCGTTAGCCTGGGGTATTTTTTGATCTCTACCCTCCAGCCCTGATCCTCCGTCAGGTGCCAGTGGAACGCATTGAGCTTATGTATGGCCATCAGGTCAAGAAACTGCTTTACCTCTTTCACCGGATAAAAATACCGCCCGACGTCGAGCATGAAGCCGCGATAGGGGTAGAGCGGAGCGTCTTCAATCACAAGGGCGGGAATGTCAAGGCCTGTGGAGAGCAAAATTTGCTTCAGCGTCTGCAAAGCGTAAAACAGCCCGGCTTCATCCGGAGCGGTAATAGAAATCTGCTTCCGGGTGACCTCCAAGCGGTAGCTTTCCGGCTCGCCCTGGCCAGAAATCGCCAGCGAGAGCGGCGGCTCGCCCGGCTGGCCATTCAGCGAAAAATGAAATTGTCGCTTTAAAAAGTTTTGAAAATCATTGGTTATTTGATCCGGTGCAGCGCCTTGCAGCGCCGTATGCTGAGAGAGATGAAAGCCTGTCTGTTCCGGGTGAAGCGACAGAAGCCGGGGCTCAGGAACGATAGAAATCATGTCATCACCGCTTTTGATCGAAAATATACAAAATTTATTATAACAACGATTGTTTTGAAAAACAAGCATAGGGAATGCCGCAGGAAAATCGGAGCAGGAGATATTTTTTAGTTATGTGCCCGTCATAATATCGCAGGATTTGCCCAAACTATGAGCGGACACCATTTGCGGGCGCTCCGCACACTGTGTCCGTCACAAAGGAGGTGAAAGCAATGGCACGTCAGAACCAGAATCAGAACAGCCAGAACAATCAGCAGCAAAACCTGCGAAACAACCAGAACAACCAGCAACAGAACCTGCGGAACAATCAGCAGTCCTTAAACAACCGCAACGAGCAGAATCAGAAAAACCAGCAGAACCGTCAGAATCAGGAGTTCCAAAACAGACGTGAGGAGAATGACCGGCAGTTCTAAGCGGTCTGAAATCGGAAAGCTGTAACAAACCATACACCTCATCCAAAGATGGCCTGTTCATCCGTTTCGTATGAACAGACCATCTTTTTGGCCATTTGATATTCCGTTTATTCAACCCGGAGCATCCGGTAGCCTACGCCGATATGCGTTTGAATATATTGCGGGGCGGAGGGATCTGCTTCAATTTTTTTTCGCAGCGTTGCCATGAAAACCCGTAGAGAGGCAACGTCGTTATCCCAAGTGCTGCCCCATATTTCCTTGGTAATAAAGGTGTGGGTCAGCACCTTCCCAACGTTTCTGGAGAGCAGGCACAGCAATTTGTATTCAATTGGGGTCAGGTGCAGTTCCTTCCCATGCATATAGGCACACCCGGCGGCGTAATCAATTTTAAGCGCCCCGTTTTCGAAGATGGAAGAAGCGGTGTTTGCGCTGCTTTGCATAGCGCCTAAACGGCGCAAAGTTACACGCAGACGAGCCAGCAGTTCTTCTACGGAGAAAGGTTTGGTCAGATAATCATCTGCTCCGGCATCCAGCGCCTCGATCTTATCCGTATCCTCTCCTCTGGCGCTGAGGACAATAATCGGCATATTGGACCAGGTGCGGATTTTACGAATGATGTCGATGCCGTCCATGTCAGGCAGGCCCAAATCCAGCAGCACAATATCCGGGTTGTAGGAAGAGGCCTCCACAATCGCCGCCTGGCCGGTCGGCGCTGTGTGAAAGCGGTAGTCGTGTGTCTCAAGCGTTGTGGTAATCAGGTTGCGGACGGCTGCATCGTCCTCCACCACCAGAATCAATGGTTTATTCATGTAAAGTGACCTCCTCGGCAGGTAATGTAAAGCGGAAAATAGTGCCGCAGGGATAATGATCCGATACGCTGATTTCCCCGCCATGCGCATGGATGATGGATTTGCACAGGGCAAGCCCGAGGCCGAGGCTGCGGCGGCTGTCGGCAACCTGTGCTTTGGCGGTGTAAAACATATCGAATATCCTTGCTTTGTCCTCATCGGGAATCCCGGGGCCGTTATCAGCAATTTCCACAGTGATTTTGCCGTTTTGCTGATAATCGGAAATGATGATGGAAGAGCCCTTCGGCGTATATTTAATGGCGTTATCCACAATGTTAATAATAACCTGCATAATCAACCGTGCATCCATTTTTGCCAAGAGGAATTTTTCTGACTTTCGGACGGAAATCTGATGCTCGGCGCTTTGCCGGCTGAGGTGGTGCAGCGCTTCGTCAATCACCTCATCCATCAACTCCGTAGTCCGTTTTAAATGCATGGTGCCATCCTCAATGCGCGTTACAGAGAGCAGATTTTCCACCAGGTTAATTAGCCACAGCGAATCGTCATAGATATCGCTGTAGAGCTGTTTTCGCTTCTCCGGGGAAAGCGCCCCATCGTTGGCAAGAAGCACGCCGGCGTTTCCGGAGATGGAGGTCAGCGGCGTGCGCAGGTCGTGTGAAATGGATCGCAGCAGATTGGCACGCAGCTGCTCATTTTTGGCGAGAATGGCGGAAGCCTCGCGCTCCCTGAGCGCACGGTCATTTTCCAGGGCAAGCGCACATTCGCCTAAAATGGAGAGTACGATGCTGTTCTCAAAAGAATCCAGAGGAGGCGTTCCTTTCATGCCGATGCCCACCACGCCATATACGGCATCGCTGACACGTACGGCGAGATAAAGGCACCTTGCGTTGCCAAGCGTATCCGTTGTGGCGCCGGCGCGCTTATTGTTTTTGTGCACCCAGGCGGCGACCGCCTGTTCGTTAGATATCGTGTAGGCGTCTGCGGAGGCGTTCTCTGCGGCTGGAAAAAACGCAGGAGGCAACAGCTTTTCCCCTTTGGCTAGGTAGAAGACAATATCCTTCTTGAGTAGCTTTACCAATTGCCTGGCGGTGATGGAAACAATCTCCTCCTGACTGTGGCTTTTTTGCATGAGCTGGTTGGTATCAAACAGGATTTTTGTACGAAAAGCGGTTTCGGCGGATTGCCGCGCATGGCGCTTGATCTTTGTCGCAAGCGAACTGGAGAGAAACGCCGCTACAAACATAATGAAAAAAGTAATGGGGTAGCCGCTGTCATAAGCGTTAAAAGTGAAGCGCGGATCGGTGAAGAAGAAGTTAAAAACCAGTACGCTGATCAGGGAGGAGGCGAGGCTGTAAATCTGCCCTGTGGTAATTACAGCGGTTATGAGCACACCAAGGATATAAATCGTAATAATATTTGCTTCGCTGAAGCCAAGCCAATCGAACAGGAAACCGATGCCCGTACAGGCCAAAAGGATCAGGAGGCTTTTGAGCAGATCAGAGGCTGAAAACGGAATTTTTTTGTTGCGTGCGCGTTTAGGACGATAAACAGGCGCTGCCTTATCCGGAATGATATAAATATCCAAATTGGGTGCGGCGTAAGTCAGCCTTTCTGTCAGGGAGGGCTTGCCAAAGAATTTGCGCTTGGCGCTGCTGCGCCCCATCACAATTTTTGAAACGCCGGAGAGACGGGCGAACTCCGCAATTTGAAATGCAATATCGTCGCCGAAGACCGTTTCAATTGTAGCGCCAAGCTGCTGTGCAAGGCGGATATTGCTGCGCAGACGGTTTTTATTCTGCTCATCCATGGCGGCGAATTCTGCCGTTTCCACAAACAGCGCCGTCAATTTTCCCTTGAAAGCATCTGCCATACGGGCGGCTGTACGGATAATTTTTGCATTGGTAGGGGAGGAGGAAAGGCAGATCAGAATATGCTCGTCAGTAAAATAGTCGCTGCCGCGGACCGATTTCACCTTTTCCGACATCTTATTGATCCGATCTGCACAGCGCCGTAGGGCAAATTCACGCAGGGCCGTTAAATTTTCAAGATTAAAAAAGTTTTTTAGCGCAAGATGAGCCTGCGCTTCCTTATAGATTTTACCGTTGTTGAGCCGCTCAATAAGCTCTTCCGGCTCAATGTCCACCAGCTCTACCTGATCCGCTTCGTCAAACAAATGATCGGGAACGCGCTCCCGCACCGTAATGCCCGTGATAGAGGCCACCATATCGTTCAGGCTTTCAATATGCTGTACATTTACTGTGGTATATACGTCAATCCCGGCACGAAGCAGCTCTTCTACATCCTGATAGCGCTTGCTATGGCGGCAGCCCTCCGCATTGGTGTGCGCGAGCTCATCGACCAGAATCAGCTGTGGGTGGCGCTGTATGGCGCCATCTAGATCAAATTCATACAGGGCGATCCCCTTATGTGCAATGGGCAGGGGGGGCAGCAGCTCCAGCCCCTCCAGCAGGGCCGTAGTCTCCGGCCGGGTATGCGGCTCGACATATCCGGCCACAACATCTACACCCCGCATTGTTGCAGCATGGGCGGCTTTCAGCATGGCATAGGTTTTGCCGACACCGGCGGCATAGCCAAAAAAGATTTTTAAATGCCCGCGGTTTTCAGGGCGGGTATCCTGCTGGATACGATGCAGCAGTTCGTCTGGGTTTGCCCGCAAGTCCTCCATCCTCTCACCTCTGTCTTTTGTTTGATTTGTATGTGGGCTAGCGCGGCATTTCAATCGGTTTCATGGGCTCCTTAGGACGCCTGTGCCCTGAATTTTACGCATAGTAGTATACCACGAAATGCCGTTCATTGATATGGTTATCTGTAGAAACGAATTATATGGATTGCTTTTTAAGCTTTGTTGTCCCGGTAGGGGGATCGCTTGGAAAAAGCAGCTTTAGAAACAGCTTTTCCGCCGCGCTGTTGCTGTTATAGGTGAAGTTGAGCCGCTTGCCGGCCTCCGTGGTCACACGGAAATCACGGCCTTCATAGTGTACTGACACGCCAGCTTCACTCATTGCGAGCCGCAGGGAGAGCTCCCAGGGGAACACAGGCGCCTCGCCGTTCTGCAACGCATCGAACGCATCGTCAAATTCCATCGGGCTCAGGCCGTCCTCCAAAAACAGGAGCCATAGCTTTTTCTGTAGGGCCACTGTCAAAGAAGAAAGATAGGCCTGCTCTGTTTCGTTGCTCAGGGCGAGGTAACGGTAGTAGGTATCGGCGCTGTATTGAGGCTCGCCCTGAAAAAGCTGTTCTGTCAGCACTGTACGCTCAATGGGCAGATAGGTTTTACGAAAGCGCATTCGGCTGAGGATTTGACGCAGCTCGCCGGTATGCGCTTCATCGTGCAGGACAATTTTAACGCATAAATCAGAGATCAGGTTGAAATCCTGTCCGGATACGTCTCTTTTTTCTATTGTTAAAGTATTGCCCTGAATTTGTGCGCTCAATTCCCCGCTTTCAAAGCCGTTCACATTCCCATAAATAGAGATGGGGTAGCGCTGAGAGATCCACGCCAGATCTGTGCCGTATTCCTCTAAAAAAGGTTCCGATTCAAAACAACTGTGTTCATAGTAGGCCCACAGGATGTGCTCTTTCATGGTGTAAAGCTGCGGCTCCATCGACATTTCATCGCTGAGCGCATAGATGAACCGCAGGAAGCAAGCAGCCTCGCTGCCGGTGGCAAGGGGCTGCTCCACAGGGAGCTCTTGCCGCCAGGCGATTTGTTTTTTCTGCATACGGTTTCTCCTTCCTTATGGCCGCACGGGCGGCCTTCCTTTTTCAGAAAGGCCGCCTCGCGTGTATCAAACTCTTATTTTAAAATGCCATCCAGCCTCAAATTGACTTCCAAAACGTTGACAGTTTTCTCGCCGAAAATCCCGAGGAACCTGCCCTTGGTGCACTCTTCAATGATGGAGCGTACCTCATCCACCGTCATATCATTCTCTCTGGCGAGCCGTTCCACCTGATACTCTGCCGCAGCGGGGGAAATGTGCGGGTCGAGGCCGCTGCCGGAGCAGGTGACAAGATCAACCGGGATGGGCTCATCGCCTTTTTCCGGATGCGCAGCACGGATTTTTTCCACCCGCTCTTCAATGGCTTGTGCATACTCCTCGCTGGCCGGCGTAAGGTTGGAGGGGGTTGCATACATCAGCATTTTACCATCTTTATCCTTGTAGGTGGAAACGTCAATGTTCATAATGCGGCCCCACATGTGCGCATCGTCTGTGTATTGCTGGCCCAGCAGCTCGCTGCCGTATTTTTTACCGTCTATTTCAATGATACTACCATTTGCCTGCTCAGGGAAGATCAGCTGTGCAAGCCCGGTGACAACGCCGGTATAAAGCACGCCGCAGACCACGGTGAAGATCACGAAGAACAGGACGGCTCTTGGCAAAAGCGATTTTAATGTTTTCATGAAATCCTTACCTCCATTTATCGTGGCAATCCTGTCGGCCTTACACAAGGCCGAACAGGACGAGGATCATATCGATCAGCTTGATGAAGATGAACGGTGCGATCAGGCCGCCGAGGCCATAGATCAGCAGGTTCCTAGAGAGGAGCTTGCCGGCTGAAACCTCGCGGTATTTTACACCCCTGAGCGCCAACGGGATCAGCGCGATGATGATCAGTGCATTATAGATGATTGCCGACAGAACCGCGCTGAGCGGGGAGTGCAGGTTCATGATGTTCAACGCGGCAAGGCCGGGATAAAGGCCCATGAACAAAGCGGGAATGATGGCGAAGTATTTTGCCACGTCGTTTGCAATGGAAAAGGTCGTCAGGCTGCCGCGCGTCATCAGAAGCTGCTTGCCGATACGGACAATATCGATCAGCTTTGTGGGCGAGGAGTCCAGGTCAACCATGTTGCCGGCCTCCTTGGCCGCCTGTGTGCCGCTGTTCATGGCAACGGCCACGTCGGCCTGTGCAAGGGCGGGCGCGTCGTTGGTGCCGTCGCCGGTCATTGCCACAAGGTGGCCCTTGCTCTGAAAATCGCGGATCATCTTCAGCTTCCCCTCCGGGGTGGCCTCCGCGAGGAAGTCGTCCACACCGGCCTCTGCGGCGATGGCCGCTGCGGTCAGGGGATTATCGCCCGTAATCATGATCGTCTTGATGCCCATCTTACGCAGGTCGGCGAATTTTTCCTTTACGCCTTTTTTGATGATATCCTTGAGATGAATAACACCTAAAATCCGATGGTTCTTTGCTACGACCAGCGGCGTGCCGCCCTGATTGGAGATGGATTTTACAACGCTGTCGCACTCCTGGCTGTATGCACCGCCGTTCTGAAGTACGTATTCTTTAATCGCGTCGGCTGCGCCCTTGCGGATTTCAATACCGTCATAGTTGACGCCGCTCATGCGGGTCTTGGCGGTGAAGGGGATGAACTCCATGTTCTTATCCTCAAGCGTGCGCCCGCGGATCCCGAACTTTTCCTTTGCCAGGATTACGACGCTGCGTCCCTCCGGTGTTTCATCTGCCAGGGAAGAGAGCTGCGCCGCGTCGGCCAGCTCCTCAGGCGTCGCGCCGTCCACCGGGAGGAATGCATGCGCCTGACGGTTGCCGAGGGTGATGGTTCCTGTTTTGTCAAGCATCAGGATATCAACGTCGCCGGCAGCCTCAATGGCGCGGCCGCTCATCGCAAGCACGTTTGCCTGGTTGAGGCGGCTCATGCCAGCAATGCCGATTGCGGAGAGCAGCGCGCCGATCGTGGTAGGCGCGAGGCACACGAGCAACGCAACAAGCGTGGTAATAGAGGTGGGGTTCGCAATGCCTGCCTGATCTGCGGAGAACAGAGAATACGTGTAAAGAGACACCGTCACCAGAATAAAGATGATGGACAGCGCCACCAGAAAGATTTGTAACGCAATTTCATTGGGCGTTTTTTTCCTCGCAGCGCCCTCAACCATGGCGATCATTTTATCGAGGAAGCTTTCTCCGGCCTCGCTGGTCACTTCGACTACAATCCAGTCGGAAAGCACGGTCGTGCCGCCGGTGACTGCGCTGCGGTCGCCGCCGCTTTCCCGAATTACAGGAGCGGACTCGCCGGTAATGGCACTCTCGTCTACGGAGGCAGCGCCCTCGATTACCTCGCCGTCAGCCGGGATCTGCTCGCCTGCACATACAATCACGATATCGCCTTTTTTCAGGGAGGCGGAGGGGACTGCTGTGATAGCGTCCTTCTCCTCTGCGGAGGGGATTTTATGCGCCTCTACCTCCTTCTTGGCAGCGCGCAGGGAATCCGCCTGCGCCTTACCGCGGCCTTCGGCGATGGCTTCCGCAAAATTTGCGAATAACACGGTAAACCACAGAATGATAGCAATGGCCAGCGTGTAACCGGAGGGTGCGTCCTTCAGACCAAACAGGGAAACGATCCACAGCCCGGTCGTCAGAATTGCGGAAATAAATACGAGGAACATCACAGGGTTTTTCACCTGTGTTTTCGGGTTCAACTTAATGAAGGAATCCTTCAGCGCTCTGGCAACCATCTTTTTGTCGCTGAGCGCGGTTTTTGTTTTTGCAGCCATGTTAACGCCTCCTTACGCAATGCTGCTGAAGAATTCGGCGATCGGTCCAAGGGAGAGCGCGGGGAAGAAGCTCAGCGCGCCAACCAGAAGCACGACGACGATCAGCAGGAAGACAAACATCGCGTTTGTCGTGGAAAGTGTGCCTGCCGTTGTGGCGATCTTCTTTTTGCCTGCCAGGCTGCCGGCAATGGCGAGCGTGCCGATAATCGGCAGGAAGCGTACAAACAGCATCACAAGGCCAAGCGAGACGTTGAAGAAGACGGTGTTGGCATTGAATCCTGCAAATGCAGAGCCGTTGTTGCCGCCGGCGGAAGCGTATGCATACAGCACCTCCGACAGGCCGTGAGCGCCTGCGTTATTCAGGCTGTCGACCGTTTGTGGAAGCGCGGCTGCAAGGCCGCTGCCGACCAAAATGGCAATCGGCGTGGCCAGGCATACCAGCACGGCCCACTTCATTTCATAAGGCTCGATCTTTTTACTGAGGAATTCCGGCGTGCGGCCAACCATCAGGCCGGCGATGAATACGGTCAGAATCGCAAACGCGAGCATGCCATACAAGCCGCAGCCTGTGCCGCCGAAGATGACCTCGCCGAGCATCATCAACAGCATGGGGATCATACCGCCCAGCGGCGTGTAGCTGTCGTGCATGGGGTTGACGGCTGCCGTTGTGAATGTGGCCCATGTGGCGGAGGTGGCAATACCAAAGCGGGATTCCTTGCCCTCCATATTGCCGCCTGCCTGATCCACTGTGGTCATGTTGACGCCTTCCTGCGCCAACTGCGGGGTGGCAGACTGCTCGCAGGCGGCGACGACGCCTAGCGCAATCACAAGGCAGATAAACATTGCCATGAAAATGGCCACGCCCTGTTTTTTGTTTTTGATGCTGCTGCCAAAGGTGAAGCACAGCGCCACCGGGATCAGCAGGAGCGAAATCATTTCAAGTATGTTCGTAAAGGCGTTCGGGTTCTCTAAGGGGTGCGCAGAGTTAACGCCCATGAAGCCGCCGCCGTTTGTGCCGGTCTGCTTAATGGCGACCTGGCTTGCAGCCGGGCCCATGGGGACAAACTGCTCCGTGACGATCTCAGCATCCGGGATGATGGCGCCATCCAGAGAAACGGTGTTGTTTTCCTGATCGATCACGGCGCCCTCGATTACCTCGCCATCTGCGCTGACAGCGATCGGCTCCACAAGGGAAACGGATTGCGCGGGCTTCAGGTTCTGGATCACGCCGCCGCCGACAAGACAGAGCGCAATGACCAGGTTCAGGGGGAGCAGGATGTGGATGATGATCCTTGTCATGTCTACCCAGAAGCTGCCCAGCCCATCGGTTTTTACCTTAATAAAGCCGCGGATCATTGCGAACAGGACGGCGATGCCCGTTGCGGCGGAAACAAAGTTCTGCACCGTCAGGCCAAGCGCCTGTGTCAAATAGCTCAGCGTGGATTCACCCGTGTA
Organism: uncultured Oscillospiraceae bacterium; assembly: GCA_900552985.1. Classification (GTDB taxonomy): domain Bacteria; phylum Bacillota; class Clostridia; order Oscillospirales; family Acutalibacteraceae; genus Fimivicinus; species Fimivicinus intestinavium. The sequence continues at coordinate 5,845 of USBP01000006.1, read as the reverse complement.
GGATTGCCAGTTCGTGTTGGTGACAAAGCTGGATGCCGTATTAAACGCCAGATGCCACGAGGTGCCCGGTAGATGCTGCGGGTTGCCGGGCAGGACGCCCTGCAGCATTTGCAGCAGAAAGAGGAAGATCAGGCCGGCGCCCGAAAAGAGCAAAACGCTCACCAGATATTTTTTCCAGTTCATCTGCTCGTCTTCCTTGACGCGCATGACCTTATACACTGCTTTTTCACAGGGCGTCAGGATCCTGGAGAGAAATGTCTTTTCTCCATTCATGACCTTTTTCATGTATGCGCCGAGCGGTATACCGAGCAATACAAGAACCGCAAGGTACATGACATATTGCAGGACTGCGTTCATTTTTGCTCATCCCCTTTCATCAGGATATAGAAGTAGTAGGCCAATAGTGCGGCCGCTGTCAGCCCGATGACTGTAATAATAATTTGCATGGGCTTTTCCCTCCTTTTCTTTTCCTGGTACCAAAGTATAAACGCCGCTTTTTTAAAACGGTGTAAGCATTTTGCTCCGAAAGATTAAGATTGTATAAAGATGGCTTATAGCCACCCCAGGAACCATACGGTAGGCAGGATGACAGCCGTGCTCAATAGGGATACGGCGCCGAGTGACAGCATGGGGACGCCCAAAAAGAGCAGTGGAAGCGCCAGCCTGGGATGGGCTTCCATCCAGTGGTTCAGACACGTCCGAGCGTGTACTTCAATGGTACGCATAGAATGTATGATGGCAGTCATGGGTCGAAGACCTTCCTTCTCGATAGTGCGAAGGATGGCGCGGGCAGTCCGGCGCCGTCCCTTCTGTCTCGAATGGTAGCACGCTCTGCGTTAAAATGGTGAAAAAAAGGAGGGGGATACATAAAGAACGCATAAGGAGCGGTGCAACCGGATGAAATCAGGCGTAAGGCACAGCCCGGCCCCTTCTCTTTCGTATGTAAAAGGAAGTTCCAAAATTTATGAGAAAACCGCAGGAAAACAGAGAAAAACAGAGGGAAAGAGAGGATTCTTTATTCTTGTTTTTAATCGGTCGGGCTTTCCAGCAGTTTTTGTAAAAAAAATGTTGACAATTGCAGGATTTCGCACTATAGTTGTAACGATTCTTATCACAGGCCATTATGGCAGGGAGGGGCTGCATAGTTGGAAAATAATGTAATCATCGATTTGAAAAACATTTCAGTGGCCTTTGACGGTGAGCAGATTTTAAAAAATCTGAACCTCTATATTCGTGATAAGGAGTTTATCACGCTGCTGGGGCCCTCCGGCTGCGGTAAAACGACCACATTGCGGATCATTGGCGGCTTTTTGGAGCCGGATGAGGGCGAAATCGTCTTTGAAGGGAAAAAAATCAATGGTGTGCCGCCTCACAGGAGGCAGGTCAACACCATTTTTCAGCGTTATGCACTTTTTCCGCATCTGGACGTTTATGAAAATATTGCCTTCGGCCTGCGGGTAAAAAAGTGGCCGGAGAAAAAAATACGGGATAAGGTCAATGAGATGCTCACGCTCGTTAACCTCAAGGGCTTCAAGCGCCGCAGGATTGCTTCACTCTCCGGCGGGCAGCAGCAGCGCGTGGCAATTGCGCGCGCATTGGCTAACGAGCCGCGCGTGCTGTTGCTTGATGAGCCGCTTGGCGCGCTGGATCTGAAGCTGCGCAAGGATATGCAGGTGGAGCTGAAAAATATCCAGCAGCGCATGGGCATCACCTTCATCTATGTCACGCACGATCAGGAGGAGGCGCTCTCCATGTCCGACACGGTCGTCGTGATGGACAGCGGCGTTATCCAGCAGATCGGCACGCCGGAGGATATCTACAACGAGCCGAAAAACGCTTTTGTGGCGGATTTCATCGGTGAGAGCAATATTCTGGACGGCGTCATGCGGGAGGATTATCTTGCGGAGTTTTCCGGCCATCGCTTCCAATGCCTCGACAAGGGCTTTCAGAAGAACGAGCCGGTGGATGTGGTCGTTCGTCCGGAGGATATTGACGTCGTTGCGGTGGAGGAGGGCATGCTCTCCGGCACGGTAACGAGCGTTACCTTCAAAGGTGTTCATTTTGAAATCATTGTAGATATCGGCGGCTTCAAATGGATGATCCAGTCCACTGATCATCAGGCGGTGGGGAATACGATTGGCCTGAAGATTGATCCGGATGCGATCCATATCATGCGCAAATCCGCCTATTCTGGTGCGTTCGGCGATTACAGCTCCTTCAGCGACGAGCTTGACCGCCTGTCCGACCCAGAGGAAGAGGAGGCGTAAGGATGGAACACAAGCCTTCTCTGCTGCAAAAGCTTGCCTCCTCGCAGTATATCCTCTGGTCTCTTATTTTTATCATTGCGCCGCTCATCCTGGTGGTTTATTATGCCTTCACAGATGCGCAGGGGAATTTCACCTTTGCGAATATTCAGCAGTTGAGCAGCTATGGCAGCATTTTCCTGCGCTCAATCGGCTATGGCCTGATCGCAACTGTGATCTGCCTGCTGCTCTCCTATCCCTTTGCTTATCTTCTCTCCCAGTCCGGCGCAAGGCGGCAGAGCACGATGATTCTGCTCGTTATGCTGCCGATGTGGATGAATTTTTTGCTGCGCACCTATTCCTGGATGACCATTCTGGAGGATACGGGGCTGATTAACACCTTCCTCGGCTTCTTCGGGATTGGCCCACTGCATATGATCAATACGGGCGGCGCGGTGGTTCTCGGCATGGTTTATAATTTTATTCCCTATATGATCCTTCCGCTGTATTCCGTGATGTCCAAGCTGGATAAAAGCCTGGTGGAGGCGGCGCAGGATCTGGGGGCCAACCGGCTTGCTGTTGTGCGCAAGGTGATTTTTCCGCTGAGCGTGCCGGGCGTCGTCTCCGGGATCACCATGGTGTTTGTGCCGTGTGTGAGCACCTTCTATATTTCGCAGAAGCTCGGCGGAGGCACCTTCTCCCTCATTGGCGATATCATTGAGATGCAGTTTCAGACGGCGTATAACTACAATCTCGGCGCTGCGCTGTCGCTGGTGCTGATGGTGCTGATTCTGATCTGTATGGCGTTTATGAACCGCTTCGCCGATCAGGATTCGGGCGCCATGGTGATTTAACGCCGCCCGGCGGCCTGTCTGAGATTGATCCATGGGGGAGTGTTAACATGAAGACTGTTTCCAGAATCTATATATTTCTGATCTTCCTGTTTTTGTATGCACCGATTTTTGTCCTGATTTTTTTCTCCTTCAACGCCAGCAACAGCACGAGCCTGTTTGCCGGCTTTTCCCTGCGGTGGTATGAATCGCTCTTTCAGGACAAGGCGACGCTCCAGTCGCTTTATAACAGCCTGATCCTTGCTGTGGTCTCCTCGCTGGCTGCAACCGTGCTCGGCACGGCGGCCGCGGTCGGCATCGATACCATGCGGCAGAAGTGGCTGAAATCCAGTATGCTGTCCGTAACGAATATCCCGATGATGAATCCGGAGATCGTCACAGGCATTTCCATGATGCTTTTGTTTGTCTTTGCAGGCAAACTGCTGGGCGTGCGGGATGTGCTGGGCTTCTGGACGCTGCTATTTGCGCATATCACCTTTAATTTGCCCTATGTCATCCTGTCGGTTCTGCCAAAGCTGCGGCAGATGGATCCGCACCTCTCCGAGGCGGCGCAGGATCTGGGCTGCACGCCGGCGCGCTCCTTTTTTAAGGTTGTGCTCCCTGGCATAATGCCCGGGATCGTCACAGGGCTTGTCATGGCCTTTACGATGTCGCTGGATGACTTCATCATCAGCTATTTCACCAACGGCCCGTCCTTCCAGACGCTGCCCGTGCGGATTTATTCCATGACGAAACGGCGCGTTACGCCGGATATTTACGCGTTGTTTACCCTTATTTTCGTCGCAATCCTCGTGCTGCTGATCCTGTACAATATTGCACAGGCGCAGGGCGAGAAGCGAATAAACAAAAAACTTGCAGTAAAGGAGATTGAAAATTGAAAAAAACGGTAGCTTTCCTGTTCGTATGCATTCTGCTGTTTTCCATGGCGGCGCCCGCTCTGGCTGCGGATACCTCTGACCTTGCGGGGACGACGATCAACGTTTACAACTGGGGCGAGTATATTTCCGACGGTTCCGAGGGCTCGCTGGATGTCAACGCCGAGTTTACAAAGCGCACCGGTATCAAGGTCAATTACAATAACTATGATACCAACGAAAATATGTATGCAAAGCTGAAGAGCGACGGCGTGAGCTATGATATCGTGATCCCCTCGGATTATATGATCCAGCGCATGATTGACGAGGATATGCTGCAAAAGATCGACTTTTCCAACATCCCTAACTATAAATATATCGATGAAAAATATAAGGGCCTGTATTTTGACCCCAACGATGAGTATTCCGTGCCCTATAACGTTGGTATGGTCGGCCTGATTTATAACACGACAATGGTTTCTGAAGCTCCCACGAGCTGGAGTGTGATGTGGGATGAGCAGTATCAGGGTAAAATTTTGATGTTTGACAATCCGCGCGACGCGTTCGGCATTGCGCAGAAGCTGTTGGGGCAGTCCTTCAACACGACGGATGAGGCGGATTGGCAAGCCGCCGCTGACAAGCTCAAAGAGCAGAAGCCGGTTTTGCAGGGCTATGTGATGGATGATATTTTCCGCAAGATGGAGAACGGCGAAGCGGCCATTGCGCCGTATTACGCGGGCGATTTCATCACCATGAATGCGAACAACCCGGATCTCGCATTTGTCTATCCGCAGGAGGGCGTCAACGTTTTTGTGGATTCCATCTGTATCCCGAAAAATGCGAAGAATAAGGCGGCGGCAGAGGCTTATATCAACTTCCTGCTGGAGCCGGATATCGCTGTGGCAAATGCAAATTATCTTGGCTATGCCTCGCCGAACACGGCGGTGCTTACGCATGAGGATTATGAGCTCAGGGGCAATGAGTATCTGTACCCAACCGAGGAGCAGACGCCGGAGACCGAGTATTTCTACAATCTGCCTCAGGAGACCCTGACTCTGATGACAAATCTCTGGAGCGAGCTGAAAGCGAGCCAGAGCGGCGACACCGAAACGGAGCAGGGGTCGGGTTATACTTGGCTGTATATCGGCATCGGCGTGGTTGTTGCGGCTGCTGCCGGGGTGATTATCTATAAGATTGTGCAAAAGAAAAAACGTGATTTTGCCGACGCGGAGGATTGATCTGAAGCGCTGTGCAGGCAAGGAGAGAGGTTTACTATGGCATCACAGTTGCGCAAGCCGCAGGCAGGGGATATCACCGCCGTTATGAAGACGTCGATGGGCGAGATTAAAATTCTGCTCTTTCCGGACGCCGCGCCAAAGGCGGTTGAAAATTTTATCACCCATGCGAAAAATAGATATTATGACGGCCTGATTTTTCACCGCGTGATTCCGGATTTTATGATCCAGGGCGGCGATCCGACAGGCACCGGCATGGGGGGCGAGAGTATTTGGGGCAAGCCCTTTGAGGATGAATTCAGCCCGGAATATCATAACCTGCGCGGCGCGCTTTCTATGGCGAACGCAGGGCCCGGCACAAATGGAAGCCAGTTTTTCATTGTGCAGGCGCATTCTGTCAGCGATGATCTGATCGCGCAGATGGAGACGCTCGGCGAGAGTGCATTTCCAGCTTGGGCAGTCTCGGCTTACCGGTCGAAAGGCGGTACGCCGTGGCTGGATTTCCGCCACACGGTATTTGGCCAGGTGTATGAGGGGATGGATGTGGTCGATGCGATTGCAAACGCCCCCTGTGGCCCGAACGATAAGCCTGTAAAGGAGATCAAAATTCTTTCCCTTAACATTTCAGAATAAGCCTTAGAGGCCGCCGCCATTGTTTGCGG
>USBP01000005.1 GCA_900552985.1 uncultured Oscillospiraceae bacterium | reverse complement strand
GGCATACTGAAAGCGATCCCCTCCACGCCCTCCTCCAGCGGCTTGTATATACGCATGACTGTCTCACAGAAGTCATCCAGGGAGTACAGCGCCGTCGGTATCACCCCTCTGGAGGAAAAGCGATCCGCCCTGTCAACCAGGGCATATTTGATGTTTGTGCCGCCCACATCAATTGCCAAAATGCTCACAGCGATTCCCCCCCGCTTCTAATCAGGTTTTGATACCAATAAAAAGAATCTTTTTTCAGCCTTTTCAACGAGCCGTTGCCCCGGTTATCCCTGTCGACATACACAAATCCATACCGTTTCTCCATCTCGCCGGTTCCAAATGAAACGCAGTCAATACAACCCCAGGGCATGTACCCCATGACAGGAACCCCATCCTCTGCAATCGCCTTTTCCATCTGCTCAATATGCGCGCGCAGGTACGCAATGCGGTAAGCATCGTGCACGCTGCCGTCCACTTCCACGGTATCGTAAGCTCCGAGCCCGTTTTCCACAATGAAGAGAGGCTTTTGATACGTGCGGTACAGATCATTGAGCGCATACCGCAGCCCCTCGGGGTCCACAGGCCATCCCCATTCAGATTTTTCTATATAGGGATTCTCCTCAAAAATACCGTGTGCTTTGCCTGCGCTGTACGTCTTGGACATGTAATAACTAAACCCGATAAAATCTACCGTTCCGTTGCGGAGAATGGCCTTATCCTCTTCCTGGATCGGGACTGTATACCCCTTTTTCTGCCACTCCTTTTGCAGGAAAGCAGGATATTCTCCCCGGCAATGAACGTCCGCCATATAGTATCGTTTTTCCATCAGAAGCTGTGCCGCTACAATATTCGCCGGTTTGCAGGTGGCCGGGTAGACCGGGCTGTAAGCGATCATGCAGCCAATTTGATTCTCCGGGCAGATTCGATGCCCTGTTTCCACAGCGAGCGCGCTGGCCACCAGTTCATGGTGCGCTGCACGATACACATCCTCTTCAAAGCACCTGCCTTTCTCCGGCTCTATGCCGGAGTTGGCATATGCCATCATGGGCCACGCAAAATCCAGTTGGTTATTGATTTCATTAAAAGTCATCCAATATTTTACTTTCCCCCGGTACCTTTGAAACACCGTTTCACTATACTTTAGGAAAAACTCAATGAGGCGGCGGTTTTTCCATCCGCCATACCTGCAAATCAGATGATACGGCATCTCAAAATGGGACAGTGTCACAACCGGCTCTATTTTATGTTTCAGCAGCTCATCAAACAACGCGTCGTAAAATCGCAGGCCGGCCTCGTTCGGCAGCCCGTCATCCCCGTTGGGAAAGATTCTCGACCAGTTAATAGAGGTGCGGAAGCTCTTTAGCCCCAGCTCAGCCAAAAGCGCAATATCCTCACGATACCGGTGATAAAAATCAATGGCCTCATGCGTCGGATAATAGCAGCCGGATACAACCCCATGGGTGACCTGTCGCGGCTGTTTTCTGCTCCCGGCAGTCATCACATCCGCTGAAGAGAGGCCCTTCCCGTCATCGGCAAACGCACCCTCTACCTGATGCGCTGAGACCGCGCCTCCCCATAAAAAATCTTCTGAAAGATGGTAGCCCAACATCTTGTATTTCTCCCTGTTATAAAATTTTTGAAACTGGAAAGCGAGGCGGCCGGGCATGCTTTTGGCCTGCACCGCTCCGAAGATAAAAAAGCATCAACAGGCGGAGCGGCGACGGCCCCGCCTGTTGATGACAAAAGCTGTTCAGCTAAAGCGCAAGGCGATGTGCAGCCGGCTCGCCGTTTGCCTGTAGGGAACAATCAGCTCCCTGCGCTGCGGGTCATACCGGAAGGCCGCCTGCTGCTCCACACCATCCACCCGCATGCTGACGGCTGAGACCGGCTCCTCCACATGCAGCACAATCTCACAGTCATCCCGGGGAAGGCCTTGCAGCTCGGCACGGAAAGAATCCTTTGTCCACTCAGGGCTGTATACGCGGCTGGTGCAGGCGGTCAGCCAGAAAGGCATATCGCTGAAATCCGGTTTGAAATCCAGCTCATAATCAATGCCGACACCCCAGTCGTTTCCACCCATATAATAGTAAGTGTCCGGCCCCAGCATGTCGCGGATAAACAGCGTGCTGTACCCCGTGATCCAAACCCCGTGTTTTCCATCCACAATTTCCGCAAAGCGGTCGATCGGCGCACGCGTATCGGCAGCAGCACCCAGCACCTGTGAGCAGAAAGGATGCTTTTCGCCCAAATGGGCAAACTCAAGCTGCGTATGAATGGCGAGCTTATAGTATTCGGCATAAAATTTATCATTCAGCGTTCTCGCCATACGGGCCAGCCCGGCGGATGAGGTAAAAGGCCACGGGAGATCATAAAACACCCATATATTTTGCTCCTCGATAATCCCCTTGGTCTGGTAGTGGAAGCCAGGCATATTGACGGGCATCCGCCCCATCCAGCCAAAAGCAAAGTGATCCTTTGCCCATCTCAGGAACTTTTCCTCCCCTGTGTCCAAATATCTGTCGTGGTAATAGCCCGCCAGGTCAAACACATTCAGCGTATAGTAATTGCGCGTCTGCTCCCCGTCCAAAGGCGCTACCAGATTGTTGCTGTCCGTCAGGCCGTTATACCAGTCGTTATTTACGCCAAAGGCCGCCTGAATATATTCCTCGTTTTTCTCCATGGCACGCAGGTATTTCGAATCGCCCGTTTTCTTGTAAAAATACCGCAATGCATGAAGCGCATAGGGCTCTATGGCATTGAAAACGCCCTGTTCCTGCGCCGTGTAGGAATGCTTAAGCGCGCCGTCCTCCTTTTCAATCAGATGGATAACCCAGTCAATTGCCTTCTGGATCGCCGTCTGCCAATGCGCAGGCGCAGCTCCTTCTTCTTCTTTCATAGCCTGTGCCAGAAGATCCATGTTCTGTGCGCATGCGCCAGTCGCCATCGGGTCGTAGACAACCCCCAGCGCATAGTAATTATCGCCTATCCCATGCGCATGGTCATGATCCAGATCCCAGCAGCGTGGGATTGCGCCTGACGGCAGCTGCTTTTCAATCGCAAATTCCGTCATTTCCAGCGCGCGTTCTCTCGCCCAGACTTGGGAGTGATCCCTGCGCCACAGGCTGTATAAAAGATACGCCAGCATGGAATTGGGGGTAAAGGTGATAAAATCATAGTAATTGGCCTTTTCATCGGAATCCGACCAGCCGCGCATGCGGTAGCCTTTCCCTTTCTCATAGACCCACCGGGCATCCGTATCGTAGCCATGCAGCATACTGTCTACCGCTTTCATCACATCGTATTTGCTGCATGTATCGCTGTTAAAGCCACAGACATCCCGGTAGCCAAACACACAGTCTGCTTGCGTATCCGCAACAGAAATGATCACGGAGCAGACGTAGGGGTCCCCATGGCGGAAATACCCGCTTCTGAGCTGGTTGCCCTCCACAGAGGTGGCGGCCTTCAGCTCGCTGTTGACCTCCCAGCTGTTCTGCGCTGGAATCCAGTAGTGAATATATGGGAAATCTGCGCGAAGGGCGCGCCCCTCTTTGGTGCCGTCATACCAGAGCATCCCCTTGGTATAATCCTGCCCGGCTGCCTCCAGGGTATAACCGATCCCCACATAAAGGCTGGAATCCCCTGCCTGTTCGCGGCCCAGCAGAAAGGGAACCTTACCGACATCGGGCCGGACGAACCAATGGCTGTGATAGGGCGGAAGGATCGGAGCCTCCATCGGGTAACTGACGCACTCCAGCTTTTCATTGTCAAATGGGGCGCTGACATACAGCGGATGATACCGGCCAGGCCACAGGTAAGGCTCCACCTGATATTCCAGCAGGTAAGCCGGCGAGCCGGCGGTCAGCGTTACAGTCACAAGCCAGTTGGATTCTATGTTGACTGCGCCGAAGGTGCCGTAAAAGGTAATCACGCCTTTTTGCGGGGTGTTCTCCACGATCTCATATCGATCCGCCTGATATTTATCCCATACATAGTGAGAATCCTCGTATAAAAACTGATCCATTTCAGCGCCCGCCCGGACGCCCTTGTAATAGAAGCTCCCCAAGCCAAACTTTCCATCCTGCTGCCAAAACTCCAGCCTGGCGCCGCAGGGGTTTTCCATGCAGAGGCAGGGCTCCGTACAAATGATGTTTTTCATAATTTTGCTCCCTTCTTTTTGATTTCAACCTCTCAGTCTGCTCGCAACTATCTGCCTGAAACCGACCCAACAAGCCCGCTATACGTTCAACTCCCGCTGCTTACGGTCAATATAAAGGGCCAGCACAAGGATGATGCCCTTGACGATATCCTGCCAATAGCTGCCGATGTTCATCAGCGTTAACGCGTTGGTAAGCACACCGATGATGAGCACGCCTACAAAGCCGCCCCACAGCTTGCCTTCACCACCGGCAAACGAGATGCCGCCCAGCACGCAGGCCGTCATGGTATCAAACGCATAGGTGTTGCCCGCCGTGGGAGAGGCGATCATCGTGCGGGAGGAAATCATCAGCGCAGCGATGGCCGCAAAAAAACCGGACAGCATAAACGTGCACAGCTGAAGCCGCCGGATATTGATACCGGCAAGCCTTGCGGCCTCTGCATTGCCGCCCATCGCGTAAATTGCGCGCCCAAAATACGTTTTGGAAAGGACGAATTGCGCCCCGGCAACGCATACAACCAACACAATGATCGGCGCTGGGATGCCGAAAAGATAGCCCTGCCCCAGCCAGGAAAAGCTTCTGGGCAGCCCGGAGATACTGACGCCCCCGGTAAACAGCAGGGCCACGCCCTGTAAGATCGTCATCGTGCTCAGCGTGACCACAAAGGGGTTGATCTTCAGAATTCGTATGACCATGCCGTTAAAATAGCCCAGCAGAATCCCCGCTACGATCGTGAGCAGCATGGCGACTGGTACGGGCAAGTTCATCCACATCATAAAGATACCACAGAGCATGGACAGCACCGGGATTTGCCCGGCAATTGAAAGGTCGGCGGAAGCTCCGCCGATCATCAGAAAGGAAATGCCTATGGAGGCGATTCCCAGCATGGCGATCTGCCTGAGCAGGTTGATAAAGTTACTCCCCGAAAGGAAGTTGGGCGTAATGGCTGAAAAGAGAATCAGCTCCAGAAGCAGGAATATAATAATCCCCGCCTTTTTGTATAGCTTTAGTAATTTCATATGATTATCTCCTAAACCGCCTTGGGCGTTTCATCAGATGCAAGCGTTAATATCGCTTCCTGGCTAAACTGCTCCTTGGTAAGCTCTCCGGCCTTGCGGTGGTTGGCAAGCACGATGATTCGATCGGCCATCCCCATAAGCTCTACCATTTCAGAGGATACCATCAGAATGGAATGGCCCTGTGCTACCAGTTCATCCATCAGCTTATAAATCTCCTGCTTTGCGCCAACATCGATCCCTCTGGTTGGTTCGTCAAAGATCAGAATTTCCGGATTCGGCGCAAGGGCCTTTGCCACCGCAACCTTCTGCTGGTTCCCGCCGCTGAGATTTTGGGCCAGCTGGGAAAGCGACGGGGTCTTAATCCGCAGCTTATCACGGAACTCCGATGCAATGCGCGCCGCGCTCTTATCCCTCATCAGGCCGAAGCGCGTCAGGTTTTTTAAATTGGCGGACGAGATATTGTCCAACACGTTGGCGCGCAAAAAAATCCCCTGCAGCTTTCTATCCTCCGGAATCATGCCCAAACCAAAACGAATGCCATCGTGCGGGCTTTTCATATTTACAAGTTTGCCCTTTATCGTGATGGTACCTTCGGATTTTTCCGAGGCGCCGTAGATTGCATTCATTAATTCTGTACGACCGGCTCCAACCAGGCCGGCAAAGCCCAGAATCTCTCCTCGACGCAGGTCAAAAGAGATATTTTCCACGCCTGGAGCCGTCATATTCTCCACCTTTAAAACCACATCTCCCAAAGAGACGTTCCGCACCGGGAAGGAATCGCTGATATCTCTGCCTACCATCAGCTTAATCAGCTCCGCCTTGTTCGTCTTTGCAGTCTCCAGCGTATCTATGTAGCGGCCATCCCGCATAACGGTGATTCGATCGGCAAGCGCGAAGGTCTCCTCAAAAATATGAGAGATATAAATGATCGTCACACCATTCTGCTTTAGCCGCCTGATGGTATCAAACAGGAACTGGGTCTCATGCACGGTCAGCGAAGAGGTCGGCTCATCCAGAATCAAAATCCTGACATCCCTTGAAATCGCGCGCACAATCTCCACCAACTGCCTTTGGGCAACGCTGAGCTCGCTTACAATTGCCGTTGCGTCAATATCGATATGAAAATCTTCCAGTATTTTTTTACACTCGCGTTCTACCTTTTGCCGGTTATACAGCAATTTTCCTCCCCGCCGCTCCCCGACAAACACATTTTCTGCGACTGACAGCGATGGAATCAGGTTTAATTCCTGATAAACGGTGACAATGCCATGCTCGATTGTATCCTTTGGCCCGATGGACAGAAATTCCTTATTATCAAGGAAGATCTTGCCGCTATCCGGCCGAATGGCGCCGGAAATGCATTTGATCAGCGTGGACTTTCCCGCTCCGTTTTCTCCCACCAGTGCGTGCACCTCGCCCTTTTTCAGCGAAAAGCCCACGTTATCCAGTGCCTTTACGCCCGGGTACGCTTTGCTGATGCCCTCAAGCCTCAGGATATCGTCATGATTTGGCAACGTTCTTCCCCCTTTCCGCAGTTTTTTCAGCGCATAGCGCCGCGCTGCGTTTATCTTTTGTGGGAAGGGATCAAAGCGCCTGCCCCTTCGGGCGGGCTTTGATCCCTTCTGTCTATCCTGCGAAAACGGTTATCGCCAAGATGAGGCGTCTAACTCTTCCTGAGCGTTATCGCTGTTGACCGGCGTGAACAAATCGTAACCCGCTGTATCCTGTGCAGCCTCCACGTCGCCGGATTCCATCAGGATATCGGCAGCGCTGAAAACCTGCTCGCACTTCACGTTCAGCGTCTGGCTCAACGTTCCGCGCACTGCGGATCCCTTGACGATCGCCTGGAGCACATCCTGATTGCCGTCCGATCCGACGATTACGGCCTTGCTCTGGTCTCTGCCGGATGCATTATAGAACTCATACACGCCGATTGCGCATTCATCATTGTAGCAAAGCCACACGTTGACATCCGGATTCGCCTGAACGATATTTTCCGCTGCGGACATTGCCTCGGCAGTGTTGCCGGGGGAATTCTCCGCCACAAGGGCGTCTTCACCCCAAAGCTCCTTTGCCCTGGCTACCATGCCCTCAGAGCGCTTACTGTTGTTTTCATTGTCAAGGCTCGTCATGGCCGCTGCAACGACGGGCGTATCGCCGAGCACCTTATCCGCTTCGCTCTTTGCAAGGTTTGTAATTTCGGCTCCTATCTCTGTCGGATCGCCCGCCAGATAGACGTCTGGCATTTCGCTGTCCTCATAGCGGTAATTGTGGCCAAATATCCAAATATCGTTTTCCTTTGCTTTCGCCAGAGCATCCTCGACGGCGGCAATATTAATGGGATTGATAAAGATCGCGTCAACATCCATCGTAATAAAGTTCTCGATAATCTCCACCTGGCTTGCAGGGTTCGAAGCGTCGCCGGATTGCACGATGACGTCCCAGCCATGGGCGGCGCCCGCCTCAAGCCAGTGCGCAAGGTTTGTGAAATACTCCGTCTCCATTGCGAAGATGCAAACGCCCATTACCGGAGCATCCCCCTTGCCGTCTTCCGCGGGCGCTTTTCCGCAAGCAGCCAAGCTTGCCACGAGCGTCAACGCAAGCACAAAGCATACGATTTTTTTCATTCTTTTCATGATGATGACCATTCCTTTCCGCTGCGCCGGCAGGCTGTAAACGTGAGCGCAACCGCCCGTTTGGCTGCGGCGCCAGCAACTGCGTTTCAACACTTTCCTCTTTTCGCATGAGCGCGTGAAAACGGCCCGCCATTTTTTGGACCTCTGCTGCTTTCTCAAGCCGTTTCGCGCCGTACCTCTGATGCCCTGCTTTGTATTTTTCTATTTTTCCCTTTTCCACCCTTCTCCATGCGTAATCTGTTTGCTGACTCAATGCATAATCTCTATCATTCTCTGTATGCATACGTCTCAGGCCCTAAAAATGAATAAATATTATGCATCTCTTTGTCTATATTTTAGCATAATGCACTACCCATGCATAGTGACGCAATTTTAAGAAATGGGGGGAGGAACTTCAGATTAACAGGAAAAAAGAGCCTGCCCAACCATCAGGCAAGCTCTTAACACGCGAAATGCGCCTCGGGATTTTTTCAATCGGTGCGATACAATAAGACCAGGCAAAAAGGCGCGCGCACAAGCGCAAAAGCATTTCTTTTATTCAGGGAGCCGCTCCGGCTGAAACTCGGCTACCTCGCTGCAAAGATCCTGCAGATTCCGCTTTCTGGTGTCTAAAATGATGACCGCCATGCCGTGATTGGCAAGCTCCCGCAGAATCTCCTGAAGCTCTTTGCAGCCGTTTTCATCGAGCCCGCGTGACGGCCGATCCAACACGATTAACTGGCATTGCATCAAAATAGCTCGTTTTGCCAAAATCCGTAAATTTAGCAGCGGTTCTTCCCGGTGCTCTTCCATCGCCTGTTCTACCATGCAGAGCAGTTCCTTTTCCTCTTGTGCCACAAGCTTTCGGACGCTTTTACGAAGCCTGGGAAACCGATTACCCACCCAGGCCGAAGAAATATAAATGTTATCCAGCGCGCTGAAATTGGGTATGATCGTCTTTTCCGCCAGCAGGCTTTTTACTGCGCATATCCGTCTGAGCGCTCTCCAATGCATCGTTCTCCCTGCATATTCCCCATCCATAAAGCGAAAGGAAGCAGCTGTGAATTTGCCCGAATCAAAGCCCTGCATCAGGCAAATTGCATAACGTTCATCCGGGCATACGATCCCCGTAAGGCGCCCCCTGCACGCCTCAAAGGAGCACTCCCGATCAAGCACCATCCATTTTTTCGCGGTGAGAACAGCCGTACCCTGTGCCTGAGAACCGGAAAGCTCCTCCGTTTCTGACGGATACTGCGCCAGTTCTCCATAAGCTTTCAATAAATCGACGGTTACTGCCTCCCGGCTGATTGTTTTTACTCTTGCGCCGCTGCGCATGATGACAAAACGATCGGCGAAAAACAACCGCCTGTCTGCACGGTTGGAAAGCAAAACGACTGTTTTTCCTTCCGAAGCAAGTTTTTTTAACAGCCGCTCAAGCCCTGCGATATCTGCGCTGTGCTGAAACAGAGACAGGCAGTCCAAAAAAAAGAACCTGGCCCCATGCATGGCATAGCGAACAATCTCCAGAAGAATACACTGCGCTTTGCTCAGCTGCCCCACTTTCCGGCGGGCATCGATACCGCCGAGATCATAAAGCCTGAGCATGCGCCGCGTCTGGCTCTCATAGCTGCTTTTCCGAATATACAGCTTCCAAAGCGGAACCTGACCAAATATGCACAAATTTTCTGCCACAGAAAAATTTGGCAGCAGGCGGCTTTCATCCCATATAAATGCAAATAAGGAGGCCGCCGGATTTTTGCCGGGGCTCCAATGCACATCGACGCCGTCAATCAGCAGCCGCATGCTCCATTCTCCCGTCATTTTCCCTGCAAGGAGCTGCATAAATGCGGTTTTACCCGCGTTATGCGCCCCAAAAAGGCAGCAGATCTCTCCGCTGTTTGCGCTGAAGTTAAAATGATCCAGCACAGCGAGCTTTAAAAAACGGCCGCAGGCGTTTTCAACGCGCAGAGCTTCCTTCTCCATCATTGTTTCTCCATCTCTTTGGGAGGCGGCCAGGGCAGCGCGATCTCAATTTGGGTCCCAAAGCCCTCTGTGCTTTCTACATTCAGGCCAAACTCCTTCCCATATAAATACTGTATCCGGCGGTTGATATTCCGCAGGGCAATCCCCGTCCCCCTGCCCTGGCTGTCAGCGGAGGCGCCATTTGTCTCAGCATATATGGCGCGATTGATTTCACGCATCTTATCCTGACTCATCCCCACGCCGTCATCCGCTACGTATAAATACAAACGCCTTGGCGTGCGGGAGGTTGAGATCGTCACGCTCCCCTTTCCCGATTTTTTCTCAAGCCCATGAAACACCGCATTCTCTACCAGTGGCTGAATCATAAGCTTTGGGATCGGATAGCCCCAGATGGAAATATCATCTTCAGGAATATCCACCACCAGGGAAAAGCGCTTGGAAAACCGATAGCCTTGAATGACAAAATACCGTTTTATGTTGTTAAGCTCCTTGCCCAGCGAAACAATATCCTCGCCGTGGCTGATGCTGTACCGAAAAAAAGCGGCAAGGGCCTCCGCCATCTCGGCGGTGCCGGCCGCGCCCTCCGCATATGCAAGGCCGCGGACGGAATCCAGCGTGTTATATAAAAAGTGGGGATTGATCTGATGCTGGAGCATGGAGAACTTAATTTGGCTTGCGATTTCTCGGTTATCGTATTCTTCCTCCAGGTTTTGCTGAAACCGTGCGGCCGCATCCACCCAGTTATCATATAGCAGCATCTCAAAGGGATCCCCTGGAATGCCGGCCTGTGTGAGCTCTGCGCCGATCCCGGTTGCTGCAATGCGTTCCGAAATGCGGAGCAACGGAAGAATCAGCCAGAACAGAAGCCCTGCTCCAGGGAGAGCGGTCATACAAAAAAGAATCAGCCCGGGAATCCATTCTTTGCGGCAAAAAAACAGAATGGAAGCCAACAGCCCAGCGCCAAACAGAGCAGCTAAGGCCGCTATAATTTTGATTTTCATACTATGCTTTTGTTTCATGCCAATATTCTTCCACTTCTATAAATTCGGGCTGCGCGTTTCTGTATTTCAAAACAGGGAACCGCAACGCAAAGCCGCTCAGCACAGCCGCTGTAAAAAGCGCAGCAGCCCCCCCGCTCCAGGAGCGGTCAGCCCGTCAAGCAACTAAAGGATGCTGTGCATTTTTTGATATATGGAAGGATTCACTCCCGTATACTGCCGAAAAAGCCTGGAAAAATATTTTACATCACGATACCCAACCTCATAGCATACGCTTTTTACAATGGCGTTAGAGCCTGCCAACAGTTCCTTTGCACGCTCCATCCTCGCCTTCAGCAGATGCTCCGAGTAGGTCATCCCTGTTTTGCTTTTTATTAAACCGGACAGATACGCCGGATTCAGCCCGACCGCCGACGCAATATCCTCCAACTGAATATCCTCAGAGAAGTGAGCGGAAATATACCGTAATGCAGCTCGCACGTGCCGGTCGTTCCACATCATCTGGCTCTCAAGATAGCGCGAAAACTGCTGTTCCAGAATGCGTTCAACCTCTTCAAACAGCTGCTTTGGCTTCTCAATTGTTTCGCAAAGCCAATTGGCATAGCTCCGCTTTTCCTCAGAAGCCTGGTCGAACTCTCCAAAACTCCCGGCAACAGAAAACAGTTCGTTTGTAAAGCGCCGCAGCGCCAGCCTGCTTTTCACGCCCTGAATCCCAACATCTCCAACATAGGTAGAGGCCAGCAAGCTCTGGAAGGCGCTGCGGTCAAGATTCGTAAAGGCCAGACGCAGCTTCTCCTCCCACGAAGCATCCGTCAAAACAGGCAGCACCTCCGCCACAAAGCTGCTGGAAATCTCGCTGTATAAATAAGCTGACCCGCGCTCGTTGAGGAACCTGCAATTCAGGCTGAACCTAGCCTGACGCAAGCATTCCGGCAGCAGCCCGGCCTCCGCCTTGCAGAAGCTGAGGCCAGCCGTAGCATGGCAGCCGTCATATGCCTGGATATATCGATCCATCAGCCTTGCCGCCGTATCCGCCAACTTCCGAAAGGCGGCATGCTCCTGCTTTGACAACGCCGTTATAAAAATAATATCGCCTTCTGACTGTGCATAACCGCACCGGCGCAAATAAGGGCCCATCCGCTCCTCACAAAGGGAGGTGAAATGCTGAAGCAGCTTTTGCCCGCACAGCTCCTTGTTTTCCCATGGCGCTTCCAGCTTGACAACGCCGATACATACCGAGGGGAATACGCCTACCGGCCACGGCTCTCCGGTGTAAGAATCCGGAAAATCAGAAACAGCCTCGCCCGCGCTGAGCTTCTCAAAAAAAGAGCGCCAGAGGTGCATGTTTTTTTCCTTGATCGTCATTTGCAGGCTTTGCAGGTTTGTCTGCCTCTGCTGTGCCTCTTCAATGGCAAGGCAACTCTTTTTCAGGGCCATGTTAAGCTCTTCCCGGTCAATGGGCTTGACGAGATAATCCGAAATATTAAAATGAATGGCTTTCTTCGCATATTCAAACTCCTGATAGCCGCTAATGATAATAAATCGTGGTGCTATTTTTTCTTCAGAACATTTTTCAATGATCTCAAGCCCGTCTAATCCGGGCATGCGGATATCCAGAAGAACGATATCCGGGCGCAGCTCCTGAATCAAACGATACCCTTCCAGGCCATCCGTAGCCGAGCCAACAATTTCCAGGTTCAATCTGTCCCACTCGCCCAATCGCTTGATGAGATTATAAATGATTGGCTCATCGTCTATGATTACAACTTTTCGGCAACTCATTTATGACGATCCCTTTCCGCGGAATACGCCCCGGATAAATAGCAGGGGCAAAGCTTCCGCTATCATTTTTATAAAATTGATCCTGTCGTGTTGTCATTGAGCACAGGCTGACCGCAGGATGAAGCGTAGAAAAAAGCACTGCCCGGCACCCTGTCCGGGCATTATAGGTTACAATATTGTATATGAGGAATTTCACTATATTTCATCCGGTTACGACAAATTCTTTATGAAATATTGTACCATATCCTCATGAAAAAGTACAGTAAAACACTTCACACACAACATTTTTCCAGGATTCTTCCCTATCAATTGCATATTGCAGGGGTGTAGCATATCTCTTCATGCCATATTGGGCTGTTTTTTCCACCAGTTTTATTTTTGCGTGCCTCCACCGAAAAAACAGCAGAAAAATTTGTCTTTTCCACTTGACGGCGCGCCCCGAATATGATATAGTAACACATGCGCTCAAGAGTGCACATGCTGGTGTAGCTCAGTTGGTAGAGCAGCTGATTTGTAATCAGCAGGTCGGGGGTTCAAGTCCGTCCACCAGCTCCACCTGTTTTCACCTGCAAGCCTCTCAGAAGGGCGTGCGTTATTTTACAAGTTTATATGTGGGAGAGTTCCCGAGCGGCCAAAGGGAACAGACTGTAAATCTGTCGTCACTGACTTCGGTGGTTCGAATCCACCCTCTCCCACCACGCCGGAGCAAAGTTCGCTTTGCTCCGGCTTATTTTTTCTGCGATATAAAATAAGCCATCCGTCCGCTTCCTTGCTCCTCCTCTTTCGCAAAAAGTCACGCCCGGCTTACCTATTCGGTTGTAAACGCCCTCACGACGGCTCGCTGTCGCTACCAACTTTTTGTGAGAGTTCGAGAGAGCTCAGTTCCAACCTCCGAAAAATCTTTTTCATGCGGCTCTCACAAAATCGAGCACTCACCGGGATACGGTGGGTGTTCGATTTTGGTGAAATGAGAGGGCGAGATGAGAAGAGCATGGCCCGCCCCCAGGCAGGGAAAAAAGACGGATACTGTCGTAATCCTCCTTCGGGCACGCCAGAAAGTGACGAGTTTCGACTTGTTGTTTTTTACTTGATACGCTTAGATGCCACGGTTCGGTGTGAGAGTTCAAACCTCCCATCAGAAATCACAAAAATATCTTTTTATAGCTGCTTGACAAAACTGAACGTCCCCCGCCGTATCCCGGCGGGCGTTTGATTTTGTGGAATGAGAGGAGAACAACACAGCCCACGAATCCATTACCAGAATAAACCTTGCGTTCAAGTGTTTCTGCCGTTACGGTACACCTACCGAAAATGGCATCGAAACCGCTTGCCCTTTGGGAAGAAATCAAAAGAGATCTCCACCGTGGAGGGCAAAAACAGTCATTCTGAATTTTACCAGCCCAAAAAACAGAATCCCCAGCCCTGGCTCTTCCACCGCGGAAAGTCGGGCTGGGGAAAGACTGTGTTTTTGCATCCTCTTCTGTATAGGCGTGAATCAATCCAGCTCCAACGCGCCGGTATACAGCTGATAGTAGGTGCCTTTCAGCTTGAGGAGATCCTCATGGGTACCGCGCTCAATAATACGCCCATGATCCAACACCATAATGGCGTTAGAGTTACGCACGGTGGAGAGCCGGTGCGCAATGACGAACACAGTGCGGCCGGTCATCAGCGCATCCATGCCGCGCTGCACAATGGCCTCGGTACGCGTATCGATTGAACTCGTCGCCTCATCCATAATCATCACAGGCGGATCAGCCACGGCCGCGCGTGCGATGGCAAGCAGCTGACGCTGGCCCTGGCTCAGGTTCGCGCCATTGCCGTACAGCATCGTGTTGTAGCCCTCGGGCAGGCGGCGAATGAAGTCGTCCGCGCCGGCAAGCTGCGCCGCAGCGATACATTCATCGTCATGCGCGCTCAAATTACCATAACGGATATTCTCCATTACCGTACCGGTAAAGAGGTTGGTATCCTGCAATACGATACCCAGGCTGTGGCGCAGGTCAGCCTTCTTAATTTTGTTGATATTGATGCCATCGTATCGGATCTTACCGTCATCAATATCGTAGAAACGGTTAATAAGATTGGTAATCGTCGTTTTGCCTGCACCGGTCGAACCGACGAACGCCACCTTCTGGCCGGGCTTCGCATACAGCGAAATATTATGCAGCACGGTCTTTTCCGGTGTGTAGCCGAAGTTGACATCATAAAAACGCACATCGCCTTGCAGGCGTGTATAGGTAATCGTGCCGTCATGGTGCTGGTGCTTCCACGCCCAGACGTTGGTGCGTTCCTCGCACTCGCTCAGGCTGCCGTCGGCATTCTCCTGCGCGTTTACCAACGTGACATAGCCATCATCCGCCTCAGGCTCTTCATCCAGCAGGGCAAAGATACGGTGTGCGCCTGCAAGGCCCATAATCACCATATTCACCTGATTAGAAACCTGGCCGATCGCGCCGGCGAACTGCTTCGTCATATTCAGGAACGGCACCACGATGCTGATGCTAAACGCCATGCCGGAGATGCTGATATTGGGCACATCCGTCAACATCAGCGCGCCGCCTATCAAAGCCACCACTACATACATGACATTGCCGATATTGCCCAGCAGGGGCATCAAAATGTTGGCGAAGCGGTTACCGTTGCGGGCATTGAAAAAGATTTCGCCGTTCACTTTGTCAAAATCAGCCTTGGCCTGCTCCTCATGGCAAAACACCTTGATGACCTTTTGGCCAGTCATCATCTCTTCCATAAAGGCCTCTGCCTTGGCAATCGTGACCTGCTGGCGCAGAAAATATTTGGAGGAACGGCTGGTCGCGTAGCGGGCCGAAAACACCATGCAGACAACGCCGACCACTACGACCAGGCCCAAAATCATGCTGTAATACATCATGATGCCAAACACGGTCAACAGCGTTACGCCGGCAATCAGCATCTGCGGCAGGCTCTGGCTGATCATCTGGCGCAGGGTATCCACATCGTTGGTATAGTAGCTCATGATGTCGCCATGGCCGTTCGTATCAAAATACTTAATGGGCAAATCCTGCATGTGGCTGAACATCTTCTCACGCATTTTCTTCAAAGAGCCCTGCGTGATAATGGCCATCAGCTGCGTGTAGCAGAACCCGGCAATGAGGCTAACGACATACATTGCAATCAGGATGCCCACCAGGCCCAGAATCTCGCCGGATACTGAAGCCCAGTCCCCCGTTTTGTAGCTTTCGTCCACGATGGCGATGATATTTTGCATAAATACCGCAGGCGCAGCGCTGACAATCGCATTGATGAGGATGCACACCAGCGTGACAGGCAGCAGCACCGGATAAAATTCAAACAGGGTGCGCAAAAGCCGGCGCAGCACACCCTTGGGCGCGCGCTGGCCCCTGGCCGTCGTGGAGGGGGCGGTCTTTCTTTTATTCTTCGCCATCTTCATCACCTGCCTTATTCTGGGTAGTATAGATTTCACGATAAATTTCGCTGGCTTTCATCAGCTCCTCGTGAGTCCCGATGATGCTGATCCGCCCGCCATCCATCACGATGATACGGTCGGCATCCTGCACGGAGGCCACGCGCTGGGCAATGATAATCTTTGTCGTTTCGGGGATGAACTCACGGAAGCCCTGGCGGATCAGCGCGTCGGTGCGCGTATCCACCGCACTGGTGGAATCATCCAAAATCAGCACCTTGGGCTTTTTCAGCAGCGCACGCGCAATGCACAGCCGCTGCTTCTGGCCGCCGGAAACATTGGAGCCGCCCTGCTCAATCCAGGTGTCGTATTTATTGGGGAACTGCTGGATGAACTCATCGGCCTGCGCAAGCTTACAGGCTTCCAATATTTCTTCGTCAGTGGCGTCCGGATTGCCCCAACGCAGGTTGTCCTTGATGGTGCCGCTGAAGAGCACGTTTTTTTGCAGCACCACGGCTACGTTGTTGCGCAGCGCCTCCAGATCGTACTGGCGCACGTCTACGCCGCCCACCTTGACGCAGCCCTCCGTAACGTCGTACAGGCGGGGGATCAGCTGCACCAGTGTGGATTTGGAGGAGCCTGTACCGCCCAGAATCCCGATGACCTCGCCGGACTTAATATGCAGGTTCACATCGGCTAAGGCCATACGTTCTGCCTTTTTAGAATATTTAAAGCTGACGTCCTCAAAATCAATGGAGCCATCCTTTACTTCGGTGATGGCGTTGTCGGGGCTGGTCAGATTACTCTCCTCCGTCATAACCTCGACAATACGTTCAGCAGATTCCATCGACATGGTAATCATCACAAACACCATGGAGAGCGTCATCAGGCTCATCAGGATCTGGAAGCTGTATGTAAGGATGGCGGACATCTGCCCGACCGCGATTTCGACACCCTGACTGGTAATCACAGCATAAGAGCCGAACGACAGCACAAACGCCATACCCGCATATACGCAAATCTGCATCATCGGGCTATTGAGAGCCATAATGCGCTCCGCACGCGTAAAATCTTTGCAAACGTTCTCTGCGGCGGCGGCAAATTTCTTCTTTTCATACTCCTCACGCACATAGCTCTTCACTACGCGCATGGCCTGAACATTCTCCTGTACAGAATCATTCAATGCATCGTATTTGCGGAACACACGGCGGAAAATCGGCGTAGCCGCGCGGATAACAAGCACCAGCCCGACGCCCAGCAGCGGGATCGTGACCAAAAAAATCAAGGCCAGGCGACCGCCCATGGCAACGCCCATGACAAAGGAAAAAACCAGCATCAGCGGGCCGCGGATTGCTACGCGGATAATCATCATAAAGGACATCTGCACATTCACAACGTCGGTCGTCATACGGGTGACCAGGCTGGATACCGAAAATTTATCAATATTCTCAAACGCATAATCCTGAATACGATAAAACATATCCTGGCGCAGGTTCCGCGCAAAGCCCGTAGAAGCAGTGGCGCAGGTGTTGCCTGCCGCAACGCCGAAAACCAGAGACAAAACGGCCATGATGACCAGCTGAATGCCATACTGGACGATAACGCCCATGCTGCAGCCGGCCTGCATCTCATTGACCAGGTTTGCGATCGTGAACGGAATGATGCATTCCAAGATCACTTCAACCGTAACCAGCAGCGGCGTCAGGATGGCTGTTTTCTTATACTCGCGAATACTGCGGGCAAGGGTTTTTATCATACGTGACATTCCTCCTCCAAAACATGACGCTGACGTGCACGCACACGTGCGTCATCAAAATGACGGCAGGGCCTCTGAATCGGCCGCCGCTATTCATCCAAATTTGCAGACATCTGTGCAGCAGTCTGGAGAAACAGCGCAAGCTGCGCGCCTGACAGGCCGCGCGTGAGGCACTGCTCTGCCTGGCGAAGATACTCGCCGGCCTGTGCATCCAGACGCGCCCCTTTTTCTGTGGGGATCAGGCTTTTCAGCCGTGCGTCACTGGCCACGCTCTCCCGCACGATCATTCCGCTCTTTTCCATTGACTGCAGGATACCAGTGGCTGTGGAGCGGCTCAGGCCGAACACACCCTCCACATCGCGTTGAAATACCGGCCCGTCACCGCATTTTACAAGGATGTAGTGCATGATGCGGCTCTGCATACCCGTAAGGCCGAGGCTTTGCATGTTGGCGTTCATACGCTTTTTCAGCTTGTGGGACAGGACGTGGATCCACATCCCACACTCCTTCTCCATCTGAATCCTTCCCCCTCTCCGGCGATCAGGGCTGCCTTCCGAACTTGTTCGGAAGCGAACAAATTTTAACGCACAAATAAAAGATTGTCAATATAACATTTGCCCTTTTTTGTGTGCGGTCAAAGCAAAATTTTGTGCGGATCTTGCGCCTCCCTTCAGCGGGTACATATCAGGCCTTTGCCCATGAAAATGCATCGCAAGCAAGGCTTTCCCAGACGGATGCCATCAAGAAATAGATTTTGCATTTTGGGGTTTGGTGGTATAATAACCTCACGAAACAGCAACCAAATCAAAGATTTGGGCTGTTTCGGAGAACATTGGCGTTCGGCCTGCTGCGCGGCCTCGGCTAAATAACCTCACGAAACACGGAGGGAATACGCATGCATTTACGCCTAGCGGCTTAA
>USBP01000004.1 GCA_900552985.1 uncultured Oscillospiraceae bacterium | reverse complement strand
GGCAAAGCTGCTCCTGCGCGAGCAGTTCGTCCGCCTCGTTATAGTACGAGAAATTCATAAACCAGTCGCTGCCCGCACACGGGCTTTCATGGCGGATGGGAACCGTTTCATCGCTCTGCGGCGCGGCGGAAAGCCCAAATGAGCCCTGCTCCACTGCGGCGCCATCCTTCATCAGTTCCCATCTCACAGTCACATAATCGGCGGGGCGGAAATAATTCAGGTTTTTAAAGGTGTAGCGCCCCTCTCCTGCGACGCGGGCGCGCACGGGGCGATAAACCGCCTGCATCTCATAAGCGCCCGTATGCGGCGTTCGGTCGGGATAAACCAGGCCGTCCACACAAAAATTGCCGTCGTGGATAAACTCGCCGTGATCGCCGCCATAGGTATAGCGGTATTTGGCCCCTTCCGGGTTCTGCACAGCGTGATCCGCCCATTCCCAGATGCAGCCGCCCATGAGCCGGTCGCTGGCATAAATCGTCTCCCAATACTCCTCCAGTCCCCCGGGGCCAACACCCATGGCATGCGCATATTCGCACATAAAATAGGGCTTTCCATTGAGTTTCTTCTTATCCCGGCGTTCGCCGAGCTCGCGCACATGATCCACATGCGGATACATTTCGGAGAGCACGTCGTAGGCCACGCGCCGGGTCCGAATAACGCCCTCATAGTGCACCGGAATTTCAGGGCAGACCTGATGGAGATAGGCATAGCAGGCGTCCTGATTCCGCCAGCCGCCCGCCTCATTGCCCAGAGACCAGAGCACGATGCAGGGATGGTTGCGGTCGCGCAGATACATCCGGCGGACGCGGTCAAGGTAATGGCCGACCCACTTTTTATTGTTGCTGATGCGGTTTGGCCGGTAAGAAGGGCCGCAGCAGGTGCCGTGCGTTTCAATATCCGCTTCGTCCACCACATAGAGCCCGTAGAGATCGCACAGCGTCAAAAAGAGCGGATCCGGCGGGTAGTGAGAGGTTCGCACTGCATTGACATTCAGCCGCTTCATCAGTTGAATATCACGCAGCAGCTCCTCCGGGCTCATAACGTAGCCATTGAGGGAAGTATCATGATGGTTGACTCCCTTAAGCTTAATCGCCTTCCCATTCAAGGTGAACACATCGCCCTGGATTGCAATGCTGCGGAAGCCTGTGAAATTGCGCAGGCTCTCCACAGCGGCGCCGTTCTTCTTCAGGGTGATATAGATCTCATAAACGGCGGGAAGCTCGGCGCTCCACTCGCGCACAGCAAGATTGTGAAAGGAGAAAACCGTCGTTCCCTGCGCCGTAACCTCCTGTGTGGAGAGCATGGTGCCCCGATCCATCAGGGTAATCTGGACGGTATAACCCGCCGGATCGCCCACAAGCTCCACCTCGCCGGAGAGGGAATAGGTGTTCCCCGTCTTTCTGGTTTTCAGACGGTAATCATTGAGGTAAGTGGCGCCGCAGCGGGTAAGCAGCACATCGCGAAAAATGCCATTTTCCCGGAACATATCCTGACACTCCAGATAGGTGCCGTTGGAATATTTAAACACAACGGCGACCAGCTCGTTCTCCCCCTCGCACAGGAAAGGACGCACATCAAACTCCGCCGAATTGTGCGCGCCCTCGCTGTAGCCGACATAGCGGCCGTTGAGGTATACGTCGAGCGAGGAGATCACGCCGAGGAAGGTGAGGATCATATTGTCATCCAGCGTTTCCAGGGTAAATTTTTTGCGATAAACGCCCACCGGAATATCCGTGGGGATTTTGGGCGGCTTACAGGGGAACTGATAACGCGAATTGACGTAAAACGGCGGCTCGTAGCCGGTGCGCTGCCAGTCGGAGGGCACGGTAATCCGGTCGAACGGCTCGGCCTCCGTATCCAGCACCTGCGGGAGCTTGGAAGCCTTATCATAATAGTGGAAATCCCATTCCCCAGAAAGAACGGTCACACGGTCGCTCTGATACCGCTCCTCCAGCGCGGAGGTATTGGCCAAAGCCTCCCGGCTGGAATATGGGATGAAATAAGCACGCCCCGCGCGCTTATTTTCTTCAAAAAGTGGAAAAGTTTTATAATGCTCCCGGTTGATTTGGTACTGCATACCACGTTTGCCCCCTATCGATTTCAAATTAGCTCGCCAACATACTAGCATATCTGCAAAGGCATTGCAATCCAATTACCCAATTCTTTTGACTGCCGCAGAATGAATTGTCAATATTTGTAGTTTTGCATCATAGTTTTTGTTTAAATTTAATAAATTAAATCCATTTTTATTTCTATATAGAAACAAAGATAGAAAAACTGTGCTATACTATACCCTGTATGAAAATGCCAGCCGCCAATCAACCAGCGGCAGGCAGGACTGGCGGAAGGATTTCTTTCGCCGATAAAGGAGGAGAATTATGAAACGACATCTGAAAGGAATGTTGGCCGTCCTTCTGGCGGTTGTGCTGATTGCGGTTGCCGTCCCGTTCGGCGCGTTCGCGCGCACGGTGGAAACAGCGCCGCTGACCATCGGCGTCATGTCCGATACGCACTATTATCCGCGCTCCCTTATGCCAGCGGATGGGGATGAGCAGGGATGGGAGACGTTCAACGATTTCTGCCGGGTCAAGGGCAAGCAATTCCCGCAGACGGGAGGGCTCATAGACGCTGCGCTAGCCGCCATGGCCAAAGATGTGCAGGAAAAGGGGCTCAAATATGTGCTGATCCCCGGGGACCTGACAAAAGACAGTGAAGTGGAAGCGCACAAAAGCCTTGCCGCCAAGTTGGAACAGTTTGAGGCAGATACGGGCGCTCAGGTGCTTGTGATCAACGGCAACCATGACATCAACAACTATGACGCCGCCTCCTTCACCACCGGCAAGGAGGTAAAGGATGCAAGCCTGGTCACCACGCCGGAGCAATTCAAGGAAATCTACAAAAACCTTGGCTATGATCTGGCGACGGATGTTTACACCCCTCCTGAGGGCAAGCAGGCAAACGGCCTTTCCTATGCGGCAAGCCTGGAGGGCGGCTATCGCCTGATTGTGATGGACGGCGGAAAATACAGCCCCGATAATATGGCGGCGGACGCCTCCGGCGGGCATGAGACAGGAGGCAATTTCTCTGTGGATTTCCTCGAGTGGGTACTCGACCAATGCGCTGAGGCAGAGGCCAAAGGCGAAACCATCATTGGTATGACCCATTTCAGCCTGGTGCCCCATATGTGGCTGGAAGCGACCATCGCGCAGGATTTCGTGCTGGATAACTATCAGAACGTAGCCGAGGCGCTGGCGGACGCCGGTATGCACTATGTTTTTACCGGCCACATGCACCAGAACGATATCGCCAAAGCGGTTTCTGACAATGGCGAAACCCTCTATGATATTCAAACCAATTCACTCTCCGGCTACCCGAACTTTTTCCGCGAAGTGCGCCTGGATAATACGCAAAGCGGCCAGATTACCGCGCAGGTGGAAACCTATCCGGTGGACCGGGATCAGATGGTCAACATTGACCCGAGCAACCCGGATGCCGCCGCCATCGCACGGCCGGAGAACGGCGATTACCGCTATGAGCTGGATGGCGACTTCTACCCGACCTATCAGGATTACTCCTACGCTTTCTCCAACAAGAAGGGAAATGCCGAAGACTTTATTAAAACCATGGCGGAGGGCTTCCTCTCCGACGGGCTGGAGACCATCTCCGCCTCGGGCGGCCTGATGAACCTGCTGAAGGCAAACGGAATTGACCTGGAAGAGCTGCTCACTGGCTTCCTGGGCGATGGAGTGAGTATTCTCGGCTATGATATTTTCACTGTAAACAATGTAATGGCGTTTTTGGAGGATCTCTTCGGCCAAATTGAGGAGAGATATCTCTCCGACCCGGAAAAGACGATGGAAATTCTCGATGGCGCCATTGACCGGATTGTCAATTTCAAGGTAGCGGATACGCCGCCGAGCGCAGAGTACGCTAAGCGCTACCATATCGGCGAGGGCAAGAGCTACGGCACACTGGGCGACCTGGTGCTGTGCATCATGCACGCCTACACGGCGGGCGATGAAACCGGCGTCTCGTTCCGGGATGGTCACTATGTCGCAACAGGCGACAGCCCGGATGCATTTGTCGCCGAGGCGCTGGAGGGCTTTGAAAACGGCGATACGGCGCAGCGGCTGATTGACGAGCTGATTGATATCCTGCTCAACGATCTGGTGCAGGGCGAGATTTTGACGAACCTCGAATTCCGCATCAACGCCCTGTTCCCGGATGGCTCCTTCGGCTCCCATACAGCCGATGCGCTTCAGCTGCTGCTGGAGCTGGTTATGCAGGGCGACCCCAGCTATCAGAAAATCGTGGATTTTGCATTCCAGCTGCTCTCCGGGCTGGGCATCATCCCCTATGACAGCATCAACGCGATTCTCGACCATTATATTGAAGAGTATCTGACAGAGAGCCAGATCGAATCCGTAGGCCATGAGGTCGCCTATATTGTAGACGATCTCCTGATTGATGAAAACCCCGCCGAGCAGCTTGATCTGCATGCAACGCTGACCTATAGCGGCAAGGTGGCGGTGGAGGCCACAGCGGAAAATTACCGCCTTCCCTCCAATATCGGCATCACCTTCGGCGAGGACGCGGCAACTGCGCGCAACATCAACTGGTATACCAAATGCACGGTAGACGGCACGCAGGTGCTGCCCTACAACACGGATATTCAAATCGTGCCCTATAGCGAAAACCCGGAATTCTCCGATCAGCTGCCCGACGGCGTGAAGGTGAAGGCCAATGCGGAACCCGTAAAGCTCCAATTCCCGGGGATTGATATCGGTGTATTCGGCCTGTTCCCCTACTATTTCGACGCCACACGCCACACTGTGGAGATCACAGGCCTTCAGCCCGGCGAGAAATACTGCTTCCGCGTGGGCGATGCGGAAAAGGGCTGGTGGAGCGAGGTAGGGGTGCTGGAGATGGCGGACAACTCCGACAACCTCACCTTCTTCCACATGAGCGACAGCCAGTCCCAGAGCGAACGGCAATATAGCCGCTCCTGGGCCAACGTGCTCGACACGGCGTTTACCATGTATCCGGATGCCGATTTCATCATGCATACAGGCGACCATGTAGATGCGGGCGACAATGCGAACCAGTGGCAGTGGTTCTTCAACACAGGAGCCGCCAACCTGATGAAAACTGTTTTAATGCCCACCGCAGGCAACCATGAGGAGAGCAGCGAATACGCCATCGATCAGAATTTCGTCCTCTCCAATGTGCCGGAGCAGGACCGTACTACCGGCGTCTACTATTCCTTTGATTATAACAATGCGCACTTCATGGTGCTCAACACCAACAACCTCTCCGAATCGGAAGGCCTGAGTAAAGACCAGCTTGAATGGCTCCGCGAGGATGCCTCCGCCAGCGACGCGCAGTGGAAAATCGTGGCGCTGCACAAAGCGCCTTACTCCAATGGTTCTCACTTTGACGATGACGATGTGATCCAGCTGCGCAAGGAGCTGAGCACGCTGATGCCGGAGCTGGGCATCGATGTTGTCCTTCAGGGGCATGACCACGTGTATCTGCGCACCGGCGTGATGGATAATAACGCCGTAGTAGAAACACAGACAAAAACCATCTCCTACGGCGGCAGAGAATATACTGCAAAGCTTGACCCTCAGGGCAGCATCTATGTCATCAGCGGTTGCTCCGGCGTGAAATCCTACGTGACGAAGGATCCTTCGGAGACTGACGAGCTCTTCCCGCGTGCGGAGAAGCTTGCCGATGCGACCGACCCGATTTTCTCAGCCTTCCAGATTGACGGCGACACGCTGTATTTTGACGCCTATACTGTGGGCTCGGACGGCGCGACCCGGATCGACTCCTTTGCAATCCAGAAGCAGGCGGCCGATACGCCGGAGACCAGCACGGATACCCCGTCGACACAGGAGCCTACAACACCTGCCACCCCGGAGGAGACGGATCCGGATGCAACAAAGCCTGCCGTAACCACCACGACTGCTCAGCAGGAAGAGCCCGCAACCCAGGCCCCTGCCGGGGAGACGGCGCCGGAACCCACCACCGGCGCACAGGCGTCTGAGGACACGGAAAACCCGTCAACAGGGGATAACACTTCCCTGCTGCTGGCTGCTGTGCCTGTAACCGCACTGGCGGCGCTCGTTTTCGCGCAGTCCATGCGGCGCAAAAAAACGCGCAGTGAGCGCTAACCATTCCGAATAAACAGAATACCCGCTGTCAACAGGCCGGGCCCCTGCGGATGCAGGAGCCCGGCTTTTTGTCTGCTTCCATCTGGGCCGTCTTTTCCCTTTGGCCGGTTAAATACAAACCCTGCGGGGAAAATATTGCCGTCGGCCATTGGGAAACGCCGCTTTTTGCAGTGCTGACTCCATATCGCAGCGTTTTCTGCTTCTATCCGCCTGCGTCTGGCCGCTGAATCCGCAGCTAGGCCAAATCCGCCCCGGCAGATTTAAACAGAGTATAAGCTCTCTTTAACGCCATTTTAACATGCGGGGGGTATGATAAACTCCGCCGGCAGGGAAAGCGCCCAGCGCACCACCCGGCAAAAGCACAAAAAGATTTGTTAAAAAAGGAGCTGCAAATGATGAAGAAAAAATGGTTTTTCCGCATTTTATGCGCAGCGGCCGCCTGTAGCATTTTACTCGCAGCCGGATGCTCAAAAGCCCCGGTTGAGGGAGAGAATGTATCCGGCGAGGGAAGTTCATCCACCGCGCTCAGCGGCACGCTCAACCTCAACGGCTCTACCTCCATGGCGGAAATCTCCAACGCACTTGGCGAAAAATTCATGGAAAAAAATCAGGGCGTGACCGTCACAGTCGGCGGCAACGGCTCCGGCGAGGGGCCGACCTCCGTCACCTCCGGTACGGCGCAGATTGGCCTTCTCTCCCGCGAGATAAAGGATAGCGAGAATCCGGACAGCTTCGATATTTACACCATTGCATATGACGGTATCGCCATGGTAGTCAACCCCGGCAACCCGGTGGACAACCTCACCCAGGAGCAGATCGGTCAGATTTACACCGGGGAGATTACCAACTGGAGCGAGGTCGGCGGCAAGGATGCCAAAATCGTTGTTGTCGGCCGCGAGGAGGGCTCCGGAACCCGCGGCGCCTTTGAGGAGCTCATCCAGGCAAACGGCGAAACCGTTGAGGGCAAATGCCAATATGACAACGTTTATAATTCTACCGGTGCGGCCAAGCAGTCTGTAGCCGGCAACGAAAACGCCATCGCCTATATCAGCCTGAGCGCTGTGGACGATACCGTTAAGGCGCTTCAGGTAGACGGCGTAACGCCCAGCGAGGATACCGTCAAGGATGGCTCCTACAAGGTGCAGCGCCCCTTTATCATGATCGCCAAGAAGGGCACAACCAATGCGCTTGTAAAAGCATTCCTGGAGTTTGTCAACAGCGATGAAGGGCAGCAAATTATTGCGGAAAACGGCGCGGTGCCGAACCAGGCCTGATTCCCCGCCCCAGCGCCCTCTTTCTATCAAAACACACACCTGGAGCACCCCGCGCAAATGCAGTCCTGTATTCGCGCGGGGATGTTTCAGGCCTTGGAGCATGGGATGCTCCCACTTTCTGATCTGCATGCGCCGTGGGTGAACTAGGGGGCTTTCCCGTTTCCCATGGCAAACGAACTGAGGTGACCAAATGAACGCTCAACCACCGGGCGCCCTGCGCCAACCGCCACGCAGGCAAGCGCTGGCCAAAGCGCTTTGCGCCGTTGCGTTCGCGCTGGGCATTTGCGCTTTGTGCGTGTTATTTTTGCCGGTTCTGAACGGTGTTTTTAACAACATATCCTATACGCTTACCGGCTATCAGCTTCTGACCGCCTCGCTGCGTGTGAATCGCACAGTGCTCGCCCTTCCCCTCTCCCTGCGGCTGCCGCTTGCCGGCGTGCTGCTGTGCTGTGCGGCGGGCAGCGTTTTGCTCGCGTGCAAAAAGGCACAGGCCGCCGGAGTGCTCTATGCCGGCGGCGCTCTGTGTGCCGTGATGCTGCTTTCCGGCAGCGCCGCCTTGCAGCAGGCAGTTGCATCCGCCGGTGTGGATAACATCGCCCTTTCCATGCGCGCAGGCTTTTTTCTCGCGCTGCTGCTGCCTTTGCTTGCCGCAGCGCTGAGCCTGCTTTCCACGGGGATACAAAGCTTTGCCAAATCCGTTTTCCTAGCTGCGGCCTGCGTCTCTATCGGCGCGGTCGCTTTGATCTGTATCTATATGGTCCTGCAAGGGGCGCCGGCCATTTATCAGATCGGGTTGAAGGAATTCCTCTTTTCTACCGATTGGAGTCCTACAGCGGATCATCCCTCCTACGGCATCGCCTACATGGTGCTGGCCTCCGTTTTCGGCACAGCGGGGGCTGTGCTGCTGGGGGTGCCTGTCGGCCTATTGACAGCGGTCTTTCTCGCAGAGCTTGCACCGCGCTGGCTGTGCAAAATTGTCCGCCCCGCCGTGGAGCTGCTCGCAGGTATCCCCTCCGTCATCTTCGGCTTTTTCGGCATGCGTGTGATCGTGCCAGGGCTGCGCGAGCTGTTCCCGGGCCGCACGAACGGCGACAGCCTCCTGGCCGTCATCCTGATTCTCGCCATGATGATCCTGCCGACCATCATCAACGTTTCGCAAAACGCGCTGGAGGCGGTGCCTGTTTCTTATAAGGAGGCCTCTCTGGCTCTGGGCAACACACACATCGGCACGATCTTCAAGGTGCAGCTTCCGGCCGCCAAATCCGGCATTCTGGCGGGTGTGATCCTTGGAGTGGGCAGGGCGATCGGGGAAACCATGGCGATCATCATGGTTGCGGGCAATACGGTATCCTTCCCCCACCTGTTCGGCGCCGTGCGGCCGCTGACCTCAGGCATTGCCTTTGAAATGGGCTATGCGACCGGGCTGCACCGTCAGGCGCTGTTTGGCATCGGGCTTGTCCTGTTCCTGTTTTTAATGCTCATCAATATCCTGTTCACCTGGATTTCCAAGAAAGGAGTGGGGGAAGGTGAAAAATAGGCAATCCCATCTCCCTGGTGCGCTTGCCGGAAGGCGGTTTCGCCTCAAGGATACGCTGCTGCGGGCGCTGATCTACCTGTGCGCGTTCTGCACCGTCGCCATCCTGATCGCGATCCTCGGGCACATTTTATGGAACGGGCTGCCCCATATATCATGGGAGTTTCTCTCCAGCACCTATTCCGCCAGCCGGACGGGAAGCAAGGGGATTCTCCCCATGATGATCAACACCCTTTATGTCGTCGTTATCACGCTGCTGATTGCCGTACCAATCGGCGTATGCTGCGCAGTTTATCTCACGCAGTACGCCAAAAAGGGCCGGCTTGTGCGCGCCATCCGTTTTGCCACCGAGGTGCTCTCCGGCATTCCCTCTATCATTTTCGGCCTGTTCGGCTATGCGGTGTTCTGTATCAGCTTCCAGCTGCAATACAGCATCCTCGCCGGCTGCCTGACAATGGCCATTTGTATTCTACCCACGATTGTGCGCACCACGGAGGAAGCGCTCATTGCCGTCCCGCAGGGATACCTGGAGGGGGCGATGGCGCTGGGAGCCTCTAAGCTGCGGGTGATTTTTTCCATCCTGCTGCCCTGCGCCATGCCTGGAATTGCCACTGCTGTGGTGCTCGCCATGGGACGCATCGTCGGCGAAACAGCGGCACTGCTCTTTACGGTGGGCGTTTCCGGCTTCCGCCTGCCGGAAGAGCTTTTCGGCCATATGATGGGCCAGGGCTGCACGCTCTCCCTCTTTCTCTACACCTCAGCCATGGAGGCGCGCGACCCGATTTCCGTCCCCTACGCCACAGCGGCAGTGCTGCTGATTCTGGTCTTCCTGCTCAACCGCGTAGCGGGCCTCACGGCCCGTGCGCTGCGTAAAAAGCAGAGCTGACCATTGATGAAAGGAACCGAACACATGAATCATCCCAAAATCGCCCTGCGTAATTTGAACCTATATTATGGTGACTTTCACGCTCTGAAGGGCCTGACAATGGAAATTCCAGAGCGGGAAATCACCGCATTCATCGGCCCCTCCGGCTGCGGGAAATCCACCTGCCTGAAAACGCTCAACCGCATGAACGACCTTGTGGAGGGGTGCCGGATCACTGGCGGCGTTCTCATCGACGGAGAGGATATCTACGCCCCGCAGACGGACGTCACTCTGCTGCGCAAGCGTGCCGGCATGGTTTTTCAAAAGCCGAACCCCTTCCCTATGTCCGTCTATGACAATATCGCCTACGGGCCGCGTGTTCACGGAGTCAAAAAAAAACATCTGCTGGATGAAATTGTGGAACGCTCTCTGCGCGAGGCCGCGCTTTGGGACGAGGTGAAGGACCGCCTTAAAAAATCGGCGCTCGGCCTTTCCGGCGGCCAGCATCAGCGCCTTTGCATCGCCCGCGCCCTGGCTGTAGAGCCGGATATTTTACTCATGGACGAGCCGACAAGCGCGCTTGACCCGATCTCCACCACAAAAATCGAGGATTTAATGGCGGATCTGAAAAAAAAGTATACCGTTGTGATCGTTACCCACAACATGCAGCAAGCCGCCCGCATCAGCGACCGCACCGCTTTCTTCCTGCTGGGCGAGCTCGTGGAATATGACGCGACCCAGACAATGTTCAGCATGCCGCGTGACAAGCGCACGGAGGATTATATCACCGGCCGGTTTGGTTGACCGGGAACCGCCCGCCGTCAGCCGGTATGCTTATGCGGCCGGCGGCAGAAAGGGCCAAGCCAGAGAAAGGATGGCGAAGAATGCCAAGGAACCTGTTTGAACGCGAAATGCGTGATTTAAAAGAAAGCCTTGTTGACATGGGGCATTTGATCGATACCATTTTGGCAGAAACGCTGCGCATGCTTCATCAGCCGGAGAACGGCACCGCAGCGGAAGTGGCAAAACGCGAAGAGGCCGTTAACACCATGGAGCGCCGCATTGAGGACAGCTGCGTCAATATCATCGCGCTGCAGCAGCCTCTGGCCCGTGATTTGCGCACCATTACCGCCACGCTGAAGATCGTGACGGATATGGAACGTATCTCCGATCAGTGCTGCGATATCTGTGAAATTTTGTGTGCGCTCGCCCCTGTGAGCGATGGCGCCAAGCCCCCTGCCCATCTGGGAGAAATGCTGGAGCAGGCCCGCAGCATGTTTGACGATGCACTCTCCGCCTTTGTTTCCCACGAGATAGCGCTCGCCTATCAGGTATGCGGCCGGGACGACGAGGTGGATGCCATGTTTTCCCGCATCATTCTCGAAATCTGCGCCGCAATTGAAGGGCAGCCCGTCGTTGTGCCGCGCGGCGCGGATTATATGTTCATCGCCAAGTACA
Source organism: uncultured Oscillospiraceae bacterium (assembly GCA_900552985.1). GTDB lineage: Bacteria > Bacillota > Clostridia > Oscillospirales > Acutalibacteraceae > Fimivicinus > Fimivicinus intestinavium. Next base: position 7,728 of record USBP01000004.1, on the reverse strand, counting down.
TTGAGCGGATTGCCGACCATGCCACCAATATCGCAGAATGGACCATTTTCATTGAAACGGGAGAGCACCCGGAGCTAAATCATGGAAATCCTCCCCGTTCGTCGGAGTAAGCGTGGGAAAGCCGTTGCAATTCATCCGCTTTGTGGTAGAATGGGCCTAGAAACTTCACAAAAATCCGGATGAGGTGAGCCCCTATGAAACCATACCGATTGATGTACCGCTCCCCTGCCCTGGCTGACCGGGCCGGCGAGGAGCAGGCCTGGGAGCGGTTCTCACTCCCTTTGGGCAACGGTTATTTTGGCGCCAATGTCTTCGGCCGCACTGATACGGAGCGCATTCAGCTCACGGAAAAATCTCTCTCCAACCCTTATGGGTTAGGCGGGCTGAATAATTTTTCTGAAGTCTATCTGGAATTTGGGCATACACAAGTGGAGCAATATGAGCGCGGGCTGTCGCTCAACGAGGCTATAGCCTATGTCAAATACCGCTGCGAGGGGGTGCGGTATGAGCGCACCTATTTCACCAGTTACCCGGATCAGGTCATGGTCATCCATCTGACCGCCTCCGCCCCCGCGTCTCTGAGCTTTACGCTGCGCCCCACCATCCCCTATCTGCGGAATTATGGCCTTAAGGAAGGCGACCAGGCCGGGAAAAGCGGCCGCGTCACCGCCAGCAGGGATACGCTGACCTTATCCGGCAAAATGCATTATTATCAAATCCTTTTTGAGGGGCAGTTCCGGGTGCTGCCGCAGGGCGGCCGGTTATCCATTCAGCAGGATGCGCAGGGGGATCACGCCGCCATCCGCGTCGAGGAAGCGGATTCCGCTCTGATCCTGATCGCGCTCGGCACCAATTATCGGATGGAAAGCCGCGTTTTCCTGGAACCAGACCGGGAAAAAAAGCTCGCCCCCTACCCGCATCCGCACGAACAGGTTTCCGCTGTTTTAAGCGCTGCCAGTGAAAAAAGCTATGAGACCCTTTATCAGCGCCATCTGGCGGATTATACACAGTATTTTGACCGTGCGTCGGTCGATTTCGGTGGGGAAGGCGTTAATATCCCCACTTATAAGCTGCTTCGGCATTATCAGAAATATGCCGCAGAGTCAAGGCGGCGCCGTCGGGTACACCTCGCGCCAAAGGAGGATGCAAAAGCGCGTTATCTGGAGGAGCTCTATTTTCAATACGGCCGCTATCTGCTGATCGCCTCCTCCCGTCAGGGCACGCCGCCCGCCAACCTGCAAGGCACCTGGAATTGCCATGATAACCCGCCCTGGAGCTGCGGCTACTGGCATAATATCAACGTCCAAATGAATTACTGGCCTGCATTTTCCACCAATCTGGCGGAAATGTTCTCCGCCTATGCGGAGTATAACCGCGCCTATCTCCCGCTGGCAGAGCGCATGGCAGATGCATATATTGAGCGTCTGCACAAAAATCACCTGGAAGCCCCCGGCCAAAATGGATGGACGATCGGCACCGGCGGATGGCTCTATACAATAGAAGGCTCCAGCCCTCATTCCGGCCCCGGAACCGGCGCTTTTACCTCCATGCTTTTCTGGGATTATTATGCTTTCACAAAAGACCGGCGCGTGCTTGAGCAGATCTATCCCGTTTTATATGGAATGGCGCGCTTTCTCTCCAAAACGCTGGAGGAGAGAAGCGGCAAGCTGCTGGTGACCGCTTCCGCTTCCCCGGAGCAGCGCAAAAACAATGCGTATTATATGACGGAAGGCTGTGCTTTCGATCAGCAGATGGTATGGGAAAACCACAAAAACACCATCCAGGCGGCGCAGGAGCTTGGCTGCGAGAATGCGCTTATTCAAACGCTGCGGGAACAGCTTGGCAGACTCGACCCCGTTTTAATTGGTGCTTCTGGTCAGATCAAGGAGTTTCGGGAAGAGGAGAAATATGGGGAGATCGGTGAACCGCATCACCGTCACATCTCGCATTTGGTAGGGCTGTACCCCGGCACGCTGATCTCCAGGAATACGCCCGAATGGATGAAAGCGGCCAAGGTGACGCTCAATAAGCGCGGCGACCGATCCACCGGCTGGGCCATGGCGCACCGCATCAACCTCTGGGCGCGCGCAGGGGAGGGTGACCGCGCCCACAAGCTTTACAGTGATCTGTTGCGCTACGGTACGCTGCCAAACCTGTGGGATACGCATCCGCCCTTTCAGATCGACGGCAACTTCGGCGGTACGGCAGGCGTAGCCGAAATGCTGCTGCAAAGCCATGCCGGAGCAATCGAGCTTTTACCCGCTCTGCCGGATGCCTGGCCGGATGGCGCTTTTCAGGGGCTTGTGGCCCGAGGAAACTTTGTGGTGGATGCCCAGTGGAAAAACAAGCATCTAATCCGCGCCCATATCTTTGCCCGCGTAAGCGGCGATTGTCACATTCACACCCCTGATGGGGCGGATGCCTCCTTTCTCTTGCGGGAGGGCGAAGCGCTGGATTATACGGCAGAAAACGGATGGCAGAAAACGACGGCCTGAGCCACCGATCCTCTCAAAACAATCCTCCGGCAGCGGCTGCAAAGCCGGTCTGCTGCATCTCTTCTGAAGGGAGCCAACCTAATTATGCCCCTGGTTTATATTGTGGATGATGAAGCCAATATCCGCCAGCTTGCGGCCTTTGGGCTAGCGGACGCAGGCTTTGAGACCGAAAGCTTTTCCTCCGGCAGCGAGGTGCTGCACGCAATGCAGCAAAAAATGCCGGACGCTCTGGTGCTGGACTGGATGATGCCCCCTCCCGATGGGCTAAGCGTCTGCCGCAGCATTCGGGAAAACCCGGCGCAGAGGCATCTGCCCATTCTTCTGCTCACAGCCCGCGGAGAGGAAGGGGACCGCGTATTCGGCCTGGAATTCGGTGCGGACGATTATATGACCAAGCCCTTCAGCGTGAAGGAGCTGGCTGCCCGCATCAAGGCTCTGCTGCGCCGTGCGGACTACCTCAACAGCACCGAGGAAACGCTGACGCGCGGCGCGCTCACCATGGATCTCGCCCGGCACCAGCTCACCAAAAATGGCACGCCCATCGCACTCTCCCTGCGGGAATTCGAGCTGCTATATGAGCTGATGAAAAAGCCCGGCCGGGTGCTGACGCGCGAAATGCTATTGGAGCGCGTCTGGAAAACCGCTTTTTTTGGCGACACACGCACAGTGGACGTTCACATCCGTTACCTGCGCCAGAAGATAGAGGATGAACCGGAGCATCCACAATATATCCTGACAGTCCGCGGAGTGGGGTATTGCTTTGCAGAAGAGACGGGGCGCCCTGCCCCAGAGGGAGGCCGCCGATGAAAAAGCACCTGATCCGTTTATTTTCTCTTTCCGCCGTGATCAGCCTGATCGCGGCTTTTCTGCTGTCCATGCCGCTTGTGCAGCAGCATAATCTGCGTCAAACACAGGCGCAGTTGAAAAGCATTCTGGTCGTGCTCAGCAGTGCATGGGAAGATGCTCCGGCAGAAGAACCGGACGCCTTTTCCGACCGCTGCGCCGCCGCTCTGGCTGGGAATGGGCTTAATATCCGCCTTACGCTTTTAGATGCAAACGGGTATGTGATTGCCGACAGCAGCTCGGATGCGACACTTGGCCAAAGCCACCTTGACCGCCCGGAGATACAGCAAGCCCTGGCAAGCCAATGGGGGGCCGACACACGTCAAAGTGAATCCACCGGTACGTTCTATTCCTATGTGGCCTACTCTTCCGGTGGATTCATTTACCGGGCCGCTATGCCTGTGGCAAACGTTTGGCATTCTGCCCTGCTACTGAACCTGTATTCCCTGACCGGCCTTTTAACCGGGGTAGTCGTCGCGCTGTTTCTCTCCCGCATATGGGCGGCGCGCTCCTCCAAGCCGGTAGCTGATCTGACTAAAATTGCAAACCGGGTTGCAGCCGGTGATTTTTCACAGCGCGCCCGCCCGGAGGGGGATTTCAAGGAGTTAGGCAATGCGCTCAACAGCGTCACACAGGAATTGAGCGACACCAGCGACGAGCTGCGCAGGAGCAATGACCGGCTGCATACGATTCTGCAAAGCCTGGATGAAGGCGTGATTGCCGTTGAAAATGAAAAAATTACGCTGTTGACCAGCCGTGCAAAGCGTATGCTGGGTAAGGTGCCGCAAGGCGCCATCACCTTACCGGCGTGCGGCGCAAACTATCTCTATTTGCAGCAGGTCATTGCTAAGGCGATGCAAACACAGGAGGAAATCGTTGAGGAGATCACGGTTTCCTCCCCATCTCCCCGCGTTTTACAGGCATACGCAGTCCATTTGGAGGATGCGCCCAACAGCGCCCTTGCCGTTGTCCGAGATGTCACAAAGCTGCACCAGCTGGAGGTAATGCGGCGGGATTTTGTGGCTAACGTTACCCACGAGCTCAAAACGCCATTGACCTCCATCCGCGGTTATGTGGAGCTTTTGCAGGATGAACGGCGTGACGCACAGACACGAGCAAAATTTTATGAAATCATCGGCATTGAGGCCGACCGGCTTCAACGCCTGATTGACGATCTGCTGGAGCTCTCCAAAATTGAAAACAGCGAACCAAAAGCGGCGGAAAACCAAAAAACGGATTTAGAAAAAATTGCCCGTGAATCGCTGGAGCGCCTCGCCCCGATGGCTCAAAATCATCATATCACACTTTCATCCGAGCTTGCCCCAGGGCTTGCGATCCAGGCGGATCCGGAGCGGATCAGCCAGCTTTTTACCAATCTGATTCAAAATGCAGTCAAATATAACCGCCCCGGCGGCAGCGTCTCCATATCTACACAGGCGATACGCGGTATGGCGGTAATCCGCGTCCAGGATACCGGCATCGGCATCCCGCAAGAAAGCCTTCCCAGAATTTTTGAGCGGTTTTACCGCGTGGATAAAGGCCGCTCGCGAGAATTAGGCGGCACAGGGCTTGGGCTTTCCATTGTCAAGCATATTGTGCAGCTCTATGGCGGCGATATCAGCGTGGACAGTGTGCTGGAGCAGGGCACCGTATTCCAGGTGCGCTTCCCGCTGGCGCGGTGAGGGAACGCCCAACAGGCGCAAAAAATCCGGCCTTGAAGCACCATCCGTAAGGAAAGTGCCCCAAGGTTTGTCTATATGTTTAGCGAGCATCGGATTTTGGCACCAATATCCTGATAATTTTATTTTCAACCAGCACAAAAAAGTATGAAACGACACGCCATGTAGGACCTGACTCCAACTGAAAAATTTTGCTTTTGGAGTGTGCTGTATAAAGAGGTTCTTTTATTTGCTGAAAGTACTTATGAAAGCATATAACCCACTATGACACTTTCGGAATTGAAAGCTGGCATGGTGGGTTTTCTTTGACAAATTTAATTTCAAGCGATAAAGCCTCGCTCTTTTCCGCAATCCAAATCTCGTTATAGTGTTAATAGTTTGTCGAGTTCGATTGATAATGATTTTTTCATTTTGTCAAGCTCATCGTCTGACGGTCTTGCTTCGGGTGAGTTCATTTTTTCTATCGGATACCACCATACAGGACCGGCTTTTTGACCGCACTCATAACCCGTCAGATCACCATTATATCTTGGAAAGAGATGCCAGTGAAGATGCGAGTCCCCATTTCCGAGAAGCTCACAGTTCATTTTATTTGCACCAAAAGCCTTATATACAGCCTCCGTTACAATTGACATTTCTTCTAGAAATTTTAACTTGTAATCTTTATCGAGATAGAACAGCTCTGTTTTATGCTGTTTACACAAAAACAAAGTATATCCTTTGAAATGCTGAAAATCACCTACAACAACATAACCGGTTTCAAGTTCTTTGACAAAATAAGGATTGTCTCCTCTTTTTATCATTTCAATTCTATCACAGATGAGACACATAAATAAAGTCCTCCATTTATTCAAAATAAAGCGTTATATAAATACTGCTTAGACAAAAAAACTATAAAAAGACTACTTCTTTATGTAGTCTCTCCCTTGAGACACCATCTTCTAAAGGCCGGATTTTTTATCACAATCTACAAATATAGTTGCAAGTAACCAGCTTTTCTCTCGCAGCCGCAGCCCTTCACCGCGCAGCAAGGGCTGCGCAGAAATCCCTCCGCGTTTACCAAACCATGGTGTAATCCGTCCGCATGGTCAGGTCAATCTCCACCGGGAGGGTAATGAGTCTTATGTCATTGGCCTGCATCGTCGCAGAACCCTGATCCTTCAAAACGTAGGTGGCGGAGAGCATGTTGCCCGTTTTCGCATCCACCACACAGGTGATGGTGCTGCCCCGGAAGGAGTTCGTAACATTCTGGATATTGATCCCCTTCTCCTGCGCAGTTTTCTGAAACTCGTTTAAATCCAGCACCGTAAACGCCTGGCCGTGCGCGCTGCCGCTGGCGTCGGCCACCTTGTTTTCATCCTGCATCTCAATTTGGATGGTGTATTTCCCATCCTTTAGCGTGCGCGTCGCACTCTTCACGGCGGAGGGCGAAAGACGGCTGGCCCATGTTTTCCCACTGACAGGGAACGCGCTGTTGAGATCGCCGCCCTTGGGAATTGCCCCCTCCGTGGTCTCCTCCTCCATCGGCACCCCTCGGCCATATATGCTGAAATTCATCGAGAGCGCCATGCGGTAGCCAAGCTGAGGCCTTCCGGTTTTCACCTTGTTGGCCGCTGTGTTGAAATAGCTGATAATCTCGGCCTTGCTGGGCTGTGCAGAGCTGCCACCGGAGGGTTTCGTCGTGATTGGCTGCGTCGCTGAGCCGCCGAAGCCCGCAGGCTGTGTCGGATGAAGCGAATCTCCGGCGTTCGAAGTTCCGTCCCCACTGGAGCTGTTTTCCAAGGGACTCGTAGTCGTACCGGAAGCGTTGCCCCCAGCAACACAAATAGACTCGCCGCCCGCCTGGCCCGCGGTGCCGGATTCGCCCGCGTTTTGCATTTCACCAGGAAGCACAGCCTCCGCACCGGTCACATTGCTCTCCCCAATCGGAGCGGAGGTGTTGGACGGATCATCTGCCCCCTTACCGCCGCAGCCCGCAAAAAAGGTCGCGATCAGGCATACAGCTATCAGAATGGCCAAAGCCCTACGATACATGATGAAAATCCTTTCTGATAAAAAATGGGTTCATTTTCTTCTATTCTTTGCACTCAGCTGTGTAGCATTGCGAAGCCTGTAGGGAAAATCCGCGCCACCATTATACCCTATCCCCATGGAGATATCCACGCCAGCATCTCTCGCCGGGCCAGTGCCCATGAAATGGTATTTTCATTATAACCGGCCCTGCTGTTTTGTCAATGCTGAAAGAAATGATATAATAACCTCACGAAACAGAAACCAAATCGAAGATTTGGGCTGTTTCGGAGAACATTGTATCATAAGGCTCGGCGACTTGTGCCGTCTTGCACTTATGGTATAATAAAAAGCTGTCTGACATCTCTGTCAAACAGCCTTACAAATCTTTTGCTCAAACTATTGCGCCCTGAAAACTGAACAAAGAGAAAGAGAAAAGGAGGAAAAACCAAAGTACCTTGAACCAACCGCTATGGTCAAGCCCTCGACCTATTAGTACTGCCAAGCTCAATGTCTCACAACACTTACACATGCAGCCTATCAACCTCTTAGTCCTTGAGGGGTCTTACCAGCTTACGCTGTGGGATATCTTATCTTGGAGGTGGCTTCACGCTTAGATGCTTTCAGCGTTTATCCTTCCCGCACTTAGCTGCCCAGCTGTGCCACTGGCGTGACAACTGGTGCACCAGCGGTGCGTCCAT
>USBP01000003.1 GCA_900552985.1 uncultured Oscillospiraceae bacterium | reverse complement strand
GCGGGTCTCATATTGATTTCCTTTATCCGAATGAATTATTTTTGCACAGCGATTGTCACTTCATCCTCACCGACTGCAATGCACTTGGATAAATCAGCGCTTTCCATCGGCTCAAGGATGAGCTCATCCGCGAGCAACTCGGCGGCGATATGTGCCTTTTGCGCATCCAGAGCGCTGGCAAGGAATGCGCTGCCTGTCACAATGGAAGCCTTGATATGCTGCTCCACCTGATAGCCCGCTTCCTTACGCAGCAGCTGGCATTGACGGATGATATCACGCACAGCGCCCTCCGCGCGCAGAGCATCAGTCAAAACGGTATCCAAAGCGATTACCATGCCCTCGCCGCACTCTGCGGAAACGATGCCCGCCTTTGTCTTTGCCTGGCGCAGGAAGAGGGAAGGATCAAACGCCCCGTCCCACCCCGGCACGGTAATTTTTTCGCCCGCGTCAAAAGCGGCCACCATGGCTTGCATTTCTTCAACGGAAGCGGTTTCCAGCGTCTGCTTCATTTTGTTGACGTTTTGCTTGAGAACAGCGCCGGCAGCCTTGAAGTTCACGCCCAGATACGCGTCCTCCAGCACGTTGAAATCTTGAATATAGACAAGCTCCTTGACGTTGAGTTCATCCAACACATTGCGCTCAAACACACGAATCTGCTCTGCCTCTGCTTCGCCGCAGCAAACATACAGCTTTTGAAGCGGCTGGCGAACCTTCAGCTGCTGCTCGTTGCGCAGTCGCATCGCCGTGGCGATGACAGCGCGCGCGCGCTGTGTCTGCTCAATGACTCCATCATCCACAATCCCCGAGATCGGTTGCGGCCAGTCACTCAGATGTACGCTGATGGGAGCGTTCGGCAACACCTTGCGTGTGAGCTCCTGCCAGATATGCTCCGTCATGAACGGAATAATGGGCGACATCACCTGCACGCAGGTGTTTAGTGCATAGAACAGCGTCCAGTAGGCCACCATCTTATCCGCCTCGTCCTCTGTTTTCCAGAAACGGCGGCGGTTGGTACGGATATACCAGTTGGAGATATCGTCTACAAAAACCTCGAAGTCCTTGACAAGCAAATAGGTTTTGTAGTCATCCATCACCTCGGTTGCCCGCTTGATAAACTCGTTGGTGCGCAGCACAAGCCAGCGGTCTGTGGGAGTCAGCTTGCTGAAATCAGGTGTGTACCCCTCCAGCACAGGATGATCGATCTGCGCATAGGTGTTAAAAAACGTATAAATATTCCAGAAAGAAAGCAGCTTGCGCCGAGCCTCATCGCCCAGGTTATAACCAAAACGCACATCGTTTGCCACCGGCGCACCAGCATACATGTAGCGGATTGTATCGGCGCCGATCTTTTCTGCCGCCTCGTCAAATTTAATCATAAAGCCGGTCTTGGAGAATTTGGAGCCATCCTCGGCAACGACCGTGTTATAGGAGAGGACTCGCTCATAAGGCGCGCGATCCTCCAGCACAACACTCATGAAGAGCATGGAATAGAACCAGAGGCGAACCTGCTCGCGCATCTCCGTGATCCACTCCGCAGGATAATTTTTGCGCCATGCCTCTTTATCCTCAAAATAGCCAAGTGTGGAGAACGGAACGATACCTGCATCCAGCCAGACATCGCCGATCTCACTGACGCGGGAGACCTCATGGCCGCACTCTGGGCATTTGATCTTGACGCCATCAATCCAAGGCCTGTGCAGCTCCGGCAGCGCGTCTACAGCTGCCGGGTTGGTGCTCATGGCCTTCAGCTCCGCCTTAGAGCCGACCACCGTCAAATGGCCGCAGTGCTCACAGGGATAAAACGGGAGCGGCATACCGTAATAACGCTTGCGGGAGATGTTCCAGTCGCCCATGTTATTGAGCCAATCCTGCATCCGCTTGCCGTTGGAGGCGGGTTCCCACTTCACCTTTTGAGCGGCTGCAATTAGGCGGGGCTTGAGCTCCTCCGTGCGGATATACCAGGCGGGCACCAGGCGGAAGATGACCTCGGATTTGCAGCGCCAGCAGACGGGGTAGCTGTGCTCATATTCCATCACTTTATATAGCTTGCCGGCCCGCTCCAGATGCTCAAACACCTCATCGGCCACATCGTGGCTGTTTTTGCCCGTCATCCAGCCGAACTTGTCAAGAAAGATACCCATATCGTCCACGGGCATGATCTGGGCAAGGCCAAGCCGCAGGCCCAGCTCAAAATCTTCCACGCCGCAGCCGGGCGCGATGTGGACGATGCCGGTGCCTTCATCGGCGGCGACATCCTCCCACGCAACGACGTCATGCGCCACGCCCTGCTGCGCCTCAAACTCGGGGAAACAGGTTTCAAACGGAAGGCCTACCAGCTCCTCGCCCTTGAAGGCGCGCAGCACTTCAACCTTATCGTCGCCCAGGTATTTGATCGCATTTTTTGCAAGGACAAGCGGCTGATCGTCGCTTTTCACCTTGACCTCTACATAATCAATCTCCGGGTTAACGGCCAGAGAAACGTTGGCCGAAAGCGTCCACGGCGTCGTCGTCCAGGCGAGCATCTTGAAATCGCGCCCTACGACCGGCAGCTTGAAGAAAACGGATTTATGCTTCATCAGCTTATAGGAGCCGGTCATCTCATGCTCGGAGAGCGAGGTGCCGCAGCGCGGGCACCAGGGCATGGGCTTATATTCCCGCTCAATCCAGCCGTTTTCATGGCATGTCTTTAAAAAGTGCCAGATGCCGCCGATGTTTTGATCGGTGTGGGTGAAGTAGGAGTTCTCCCAATCCATCCACTGGCCCAGCCGCTTGGATTGCTCAGTGATGATGCCCGAAAACTTTTTTACGCGATCTACACACTTATGGGTGAATTGATCCATCCCATAGGCCTCAATATCCTTTTTGGTCTGGAAACCGAGCTCCTTTTCCACCTCAACCTCTACCCAGAGGCCCTGTGCGTCAAATCCATTTTGATAGCGGCAATCATAGCCGCGCATGCCCTTGTAACGGATAAAGGTATCCTTCAGTGTGCGCCCCCAGGCATGATGGATCCCCATGGGGTTATTCGCCGTAATCGGGCCGTCTAAAAAGCGGAACATCTCATGCCCGCGGTTTTTTTCACGCAGCTTGTGAAAGCAGTCGTTTTCTTCCCAGAACCGCATCACGTCATGCTCCAGCGCAACAAAGCTGTTTTTTTCTGACTCTGCCAATGTAAGCCCTCCCAGTACTCTTGAAAATACGATTGCAGCGCAAGCGTAAAAACGCAAGCATACAGAGTATAAACAATATAATTATACACATGCAAAAACCACATTGCAAGTATTCCTGCCCATAGGCCACGCAAAATTTGATAAATTCTTCTAAACGCTTATTTTTTTCTATATTTTTTCATGTGTTATGAATATTATTCCAATATCGTAAATTATTTTAAAACATTTCGTGATTTATTTGACCTTATTATACAGATATGATAGCATAAAGGCGCAATCCGAACGCACATGCGGCGGATGATAACAGTCGAATTCAGAGAGGAGGATTTTAAAGACACCGCGATTTGTTTACGACAAAAGCATATTCATCATTTCAATACAGGAGGAACCAATTTGCGAATCATTCATAAACTGCTTGCAATTGCGTTATCGCTTATGCTGGCGTTTTCTGCGGCTTCGTTTGCACTGGCAGCATCCGCCGCCGGAGCTGGGGAAGCCAATGTGAAACCGCTCGCCAAGCCCTTTACGCCGGGCTCTATCTCTTACCCGGAGGGCATTACACAGCAGCAGGCGCTTCAGGCGCTTCAGCAGAGCGATCCGGCCCTGCTTGAAATCCTGAAGCTTTTACTCCCGGAAATAGAGCAGGCCGGCAGCCTCAAAAATGCTGTCAAGGGCCAGCTTGCGATCAACGAAATGGCCGGGCAGGCCATCGTTGCCCTCTATACCGGGCTGGAAACGCTGTTGGATCAGGCGCTCTCCAGCCAGCCCAGCCTGAGCCAGGCAATCAAAAATCAGCTAACTCCGGCGAATGTTGCCGCCCGCCTGACGGAGGAGCAATATGCCAACGCCGGGAAAGCGCTCTCCGCAGCGGGGCTAACCTGGCAGACAGCGGAGCTCTCTACGGTCAACTGGGGTTTTTCGGATGGCGATCTGGAGGGCTTTTTGGATGCTGTTATTGCAGGATTGCGCCCGGTGACGAACCTGCTTTTAGGCTCCCCGATTCTGAGCCTGATCGGCATTGATATTTCCTTTGCGAACACAACGGATGATGAAGGAGTTGTGCACTATGGGCTCTATGAGAAGCTTTTCATCCCCATCTATGAAGCGCTCGGGATCACGGATGCGCCTACCAGCGCCGCCTATACGGAGCAGGCGCAGCAGGCAATTGACGCCACCGGGCACCATGACGCCTACCTGAAGCTTGCGCTTGCCCCCCTGCTTCCATTGATCGATACGCTTTTGGATGCGCCGGTCGATACGCTCACGCAAAAGCTCCCACAGCTGGTCTATGATTCCGACGCAGTATTTCAGGCAATCCGGGAGGTCTGCCGCTCCATCGGCTTCGGCCTGGAGGATGCGGCCGCACCCTATTTAAGCCTGGAGGGGCTCTTCGGCCTTGCACAGGGTGTGCTGCAGCATCTTGAAATAGAGGGGCAGAGCATTTCGCTGACGCTGCCGGAAGTGGATTGGGAGCTGCTTGCCTCGCTCGGTGAGCTGGCCGCTATCCCGACCATGGCGGCAGGATACACCCACCGGCAATCCGTCAAGGCGGATCAGCCCGCCGTGTTTGTAACGCTGCTGCGCTATGCGCAGGAGGCTTTGACGCAAAACCGTGCGGAGATTGAGCGGCTGATTGGCTCGATGGAGGGCGCGGAAGAAGCGCTTCCCATCATTGAGCAGGTACTGGATGGGCTGAGCGAAAAGGATGCGTTGCCAATCCTGCTCATTGAGCTGCTGGCGCCGCAGGAGCCGGAACCTGAAGAGCCTTCCGCCCCGTCCGAGCCTGACAGCGGCGAGGAGGAAGAATCCCGCCCAGAAGAGGGCGGCAGCTCCGCACCGGGCGATGGCGCAGAGGAGCCTACAAATCCGCCCATGGAGGAAACTGAAACCAGCCCGATTGAGAACCCGTCAACTGGTGGAGAAGCACTCCCTGCCGCTTTGCTTGCGGCAGTGGCCGGAGCAGCTATACTGCTTGTGCTCAGCCGAAAAAAATCTGCTGACCCCGCGTAACAGCGCATAAATCAATCTCCTTCCTATCGCTTTGGAAAACCAAGCGAGGGAAGGAGATTTTGTTTGCAAAAAAACAGACGGCATCAAAGGCTAGGTATCCTTCGTATCATTATAACTAAGGGATAAGGCAGACCTTGCTATCTGCTTTATCCCGTACTATAAATAAAAACGCACAGATCATGTGGTATGAACGGAGATATCATTGATGAAGAAATATTTATTTCCAGCAGGCACTGATTGCCCATTCCATCACATATTTTCCGCCAGCCATTGCTTCCAGATCTCCGGGCAGTAACCGACGGTGGCCCGCTTGCCATCACGCACAACCGGCGTTTTGATAAGCTTCGGGTTTTCCAGCATTTTTTCCTGCTTCGCCTCGTTGCTTGCGAGATAGCGCAGAACAAGTGCGTCCGGGTCTTTAGACTGTGTGTCGATCAGCGGCGCAAGGCCTCCCACGGCCGCTTTCACGCGCTCAAGCTCCCCCTTGCTCATACCGTACTTTGCCAAATCGACAAACTGATATGGGATGCCGCGCTCTTTGAAAAAGCGCTCCGCTTTTTTGGTATCAAAGCATTTGGCTTTGCCGAAAATTTGCAGATTCACCCTTCCTCCCCCTCTCCCAAATAGGTAAACCGAGGCAGGGTGCGGCCCTCGCTCGTTACATTCTGCGCCCACATTTCCGCCGGGCGGGCCCAAAGCTTCTTCTCCCCATAGAGCGCCTGATAGATCACCAGTTGCTCGCCGGTTTCGGAATGCGCCGCCACGCCGATGACACGGTATTTCCCACCCTTAAAGTGACGGTATCTCCCTGGCCGGATTTCCATAAGCTTCTCCTCCCTGTTTTATCGGATTTCAATGCCGAGCAGCCTCGCCAGGTCACATGCCTGCCCGGCCGTAACAATTGCGCCGCGCAGATCAGGCAGGGTAACGCGCAGCCCATCCAGTTCGTCAGAAGTGAAATCAATCCCCTTGAGCGGCGTGTGCAGCAGCTCCGCGCCTGTCATCCGGCAGTTTTCAAAGTAGGTTTTTGCAAGCCTTGCTTCCTGCCAGCTTGCCTGTGATAGATCGCAGGAGGAAAACAAAACGCCTTTATAGCTGGCCTTGGAGAAGGCAAGCAGCCGGCCGGGGCTGTTTTCAAACGTGCACTGCTCAAACGAGCAATCCGAAAACGCTGCGCCGGAGAGCTTGCAGTTGGTAAAGCGGACACGCCGAAACAGGCAACGGTCAAAAAAAGCGCCGGAAAAATCGCAGCTTTCAAACAGCACATGAAAGAAATAAAGCTGTTCTCCTTTACAGGCGCCAAACCGGCATCCGGTGAACTGGCAGCCCTTCAGGGAAATGATCCGCAGCGGTTCCGGCGGGGCTGCCCCACCTGTAAAATGAATGCCGGATAAATCCGTCTCCTCCTCCACCGCCCGGCGCAGAGTATCCGCCAACTCCGTTTGCAGAACCAACCGCTCCGGCAGGGCCGGACGCTCAATTTGGAGCATTCTCTCCCTCCTTTTATAACAAAGCAGCGCAGGACGATGCGCCCCTGCGCTGCTGTTTTCTTACAAAGAAGTAGTTATTTCGTGCCAAAGATCCGGTCGCCCGCATCGCCAAGGCCGGGCAGAATATAGCCATGGTCATTGAGCTTTTCATCCAGCGCCGCGCAGAAGATATCCACATCCGGGTGCGCCTTGCACAGCGCGTCAAGCCCCTCGGGAGCGGCGATAATGCCCATGAACTTGATCGTTTTGGGGCCGCGCTTTTTGATTTGGGTAATGGCGTCGATTGCGGAGCCGCCGGTTGCGAGCATCGGATCGAGAACAATCACCTCGCGCTCCTGAATATCTGTTGGCAGTTTGCAATAGTATTCTACCGGCTGGAGCGTTTCCGGATCACGATACAGCCCAATATGGCCTACGCGCGCCGATGGAACCAGTGCCAGCACGCCGTCCATCATGCCAAGACCTGCGCGCAGGATCGGTACAAAGGCAAGTTTTTTACCAGAGATCACACGTGTTTTCGCCACACTGACGGGGGTTTCGATCTCAACCTCTTTCAGTGGCAGATCACGAGTGGCCTCATAGCACATGAGCATGGCAATCTCACCGACGAGCGCGCGGAACTCCTTGGAGCCTGTGTTTTTATCACGCAGAAGGGTGAGCTTATGCTGGATGAGCGGATGGTTGGTGATTGTAACGTTTCCCAAATTCAACGACCTCCAATGCTTTTCTCGTTGCGATTATACACCTATCTCTGGAAAAAGACAAGGTAAACACGCTGAAATCCCGGCTTTTGCAGGATTTCGGTTTAAAGGAACAACTCGTTCTCTCTCCGTATGTCCGCCACAGGTGCGAGCTTAGCGCGGATGGTTTCCTCCGCCTGGGGCGGTAGCGCTCTGGCATTCTGCGGGCAGAGCGCTACACAGCGCATGCATAAGATGCAGCGCTGAGGGTCCGTCTCATTGGGCTGCCCGGCCGGGATAGCGCCTGCAGGGCACCGTTTTGCGCACAAACCGCATCGGATGCAGGCGGGGGATGCCAGCGGGACGGCGGGCATCTTCTGCCACTGCTTATAGGGCCGGTTTCCCGGAACGTCCGGGGTGGAGTTGGGTCCATTTTTTAGTTTTTCTATAATTTGTAACGCAAAGCTATGCATTTGTATTTTATCCTGCCGGTCCGGCCGGCCTGCCGCAACCTCACGCACCATGGAGTGCTCCGCAAGCAGCGCGGCAGATGCTACCACCTGAAAGCCGCGAGCCGCCGCAGCGTCGTTGAGCTCCAACAGCGCATCCTCATATGCTCTGTTTCCATAAACTACCACCGTGATCGCCTTGGCATTTCGGCCGGAAAAATGCGCGAGCCTGTCCAAGAACAGTGCAGGCAATCGGCCGCCGAACACCGGAGCCGCAAGCAAAACCAGCGCGTCTTCTTCATATGTACTGCCGTTCTGCTGTGGCAGCGACAAATCGATTTGTTCAATCTGTTCCGCCACCCCTGCTGCGAGGTACTGCGCGGCGCGCAGCGTGTTTCCGGTTGGGCTGAAATAGAGCATCGTAAGCTTTTTCTGCATGGATAATCCCTTCTTTATGAAATGAAACTGTGTGCAACGATTATTTCATCTCTCCGCGGAAGGAGAGGCCGCTGAATTTTACACCCCAGGCATTCGCCCATTTCTCACAATACAACGCATAATAGGAGACGTTATGTTTTTTACGGTACCCCTGGAAGCAATTGCACCAAATGGCGGATGGAAGCGCAATCACAAGCCAGTAGAGCGGCCCCAGCAGCAGGCATTGAAAGGTGTGGCCATACTCGTGAATTCGGGTGTTATAGGTCCAGCGCTCCTCTTTGTTATCCGCCATAAAGATAAACAATCCCAGTGACAACCCGCCAAATTTCCATGGTAGCAGGGTAATGATCGCGCGTTGGAAACGTTCCACCCTCCCCTTTCGTTTTAAAATCAGATGCGCGATCCCCCCAGCTGCATTGACGGTGAACCCCCATGTCCATTGAATCAGGTAAAAAAGCGCTTTTTTCATTACTGTACCTCCTGCATGGCATCGCCGCGTTGGCTCAGCCACATATCCTCAAATTTCTGTCCGCTTATTTTTTCACACCGCCGGATTTGTTCTGGGGTCAGCGTCACATAGCCTTTCTCTTTTTTCTCCTGAATCGCAGCGCGGATCATCTCATGATCCCGCTTTGTCATCGTATAGCGGTAGATACTGATCGTTGAAAGCACTACGAAGATCATCGGCAGGATGGCGAAGGTAAAACGCACGCCGAAAATCCCCTGTGCAGTTTGCGCAAGCGTATCCTCCTGACCGGTCACAAAACCGAAGGCGTTCAGGATGAAACCCGTCATTGCCGCCATCACGCCGCTGACCGTCTTTTTCACAAAGGTCGAAAAGGTGGCGATCACACCCTCGCGCCGGCGGCCGGTAATCATCTCATCCACGTCGGTCACATCCGCAAAAATATTTGTTGGGACAAAGCCGATACCGGAAAATCCAAAATTGTAGAGCACACAGGCGAGGAACAGGAATAAGGACGGAGTGTTTTCATTCATAAACAGGCCCATCGCCAATCCCAGGAACAGGATCGGGGCGAGCAGTTTGCCGCAGCGCTGCTTGCCGAATTTCATCGTCAGCCAGTAGTTCAACGGAAAGCCGGAGGCCTCCGCCACGCCTGAAACTGTTGTCATCACGTTAAACAGCTGAAAACGCTGCGCGACATATTTGATAAAATACTGATCCGTATTAGTGTAAAAACCCGTACACATCATATTAAAAAAGCTGATCAGGAAATACTGGCGAAACGACCTGTTGCGAAACACCTGCACATATTCTTCGACAATCTCTTTCCCGCTCAATGGAGGAAGCTGCATGTCAAGAGAGCTCGGCTCCCAGGTTTTTTTGAACGTGAAAATCAGCGGCAGGGAGAACCACAGGCAAAGCACCAACCCGAGCACCATAAATTTGGTGCGGGAGCCGGCAGACAGGCTCTCCATATCAAAAAAGCCCAGCGTAATCGAAACCAGTAAGAAAGAGCTCACCATGCCGACCGAGTTCATTAGGTATCCCACGGAATTATACTGTGTGCGCAGCGAATAGGCGGGCGCCAATTCCGGCAGCATGGCGGTGTGCGGCACGACGACCAGTGTGTACGCCGTGCTGAATAAAATATAGGCAACGCTGTAATAAATCATCGTGTAAAGCGGGTTGCCGAGTGCGGAAATCCCAAAGGAATACCACATCATAAAATAAGTCACAGCCACAGGAACGACACCCCAGATCAGGTAGCGCCTGTGCCGACCGTATTTGGAACGCGTTCTGTCCGTGATCAGGCCCATTACAGGGTCAGAGATGGCGTCCCACAGCTTGGCAAACAAAATAACCAGACCAGCCTGTGCAGGATTCAATTTTTCGACTTCCGTCAAAAAGGATAAAAAATAAATGCCGATGATATAGGTAGAACCCCCACTGAAAATATTCGCGGAGTTATAGGTAATCATCGGATAAACCGTATCTTTAAAGCTTCCCTCCACGCCAATGGCCTTTTTGAAACGTTCCAGCATCACAAATCCCCCATCCATACGCATTCATTCAAATAGCCGCTCCAGACGCGCAAGCCCATCCCGTGTGGATTGCGCAAACACCTCCGCCGCATCTTCGCACGCCGTGACATAGGGCATGTCGTCGTTGTCATACTGCCTGTCCCCTAAAATTTGGAGCATCAGAGCATAGATTGTTCCTGCCTTTTCCCATGCCTGTGTAAAAAGTGTGTGTACAGAGGCGCATCGCTCCGGAGGCTGAATGGCCTGAAAGCGATCCAAGGTCTCTTTCAGGGTATCGGCTGCTTGCCGCCCGGCAGGGATATCATCTGTATCCATGCTGCTGGTAAAGGCATAAATCTGTGCGGTACAGGCGTCCGTAAACGCTTTGACCGAACGCTCATATGCCTGCAGCTGCGGTGCATCCGGGCGGCTTTCGCTGCTTGTTTGCCCTGGCAGAGGGGCGGTGGTTCCCTCCTTAGTGGGCTGGGCGCACCCTGCTAAACACAGCAGCAGTACCGCAAGAAGCATGACACATCCGCTTTTCAGCAGGAAGCCTCCTCTACAATGTATTCGCATAAAGATTCGCTTCATAGGGCCGCATCACCGCCTCCTGCCTCCGTGCGGTATAGTTGGAAAACAGCAGTTTCCCCCGCAGGCCGGTGTTGACAGCTTTCACGTGCTTTCCCGTTAAATTCAGCTCCACATAAAACCGGCTGCCCGATAGCTGACGATAGTAGCAAAGCAGATTACCAGAGCCGCAATGCACGGGGATCACCTCGCCATAGACCAGAGCAGGACTTGCCTTGCGCAGCGCTATCAGGTTGCGGTAAAAATGAAGCACAGAATCAATGGATAATTCCTCATCCGCTGCATTGATCTGCCGATAGTTTGGGTTGACCTGAATCCACGGTGTGCCTTTCGTGAAGCCGGCATTTTCCGCCCCGCTCCACTGCATCGGCGTGCGCGCGTGATCCCGGCTGCCGCTGAGCACAGTCTGAAAGGCCTGCGCAGCAGGTTTCCCCTCCTGCATCAGCTTATGATAGAGATTGACGCTCTCCACATCGCGCAGCTCGTCAATACAGGTGAATGGGGCATTGGTCATGCCGAGCTCCTGCCCCTGATAGATAAACGGGGTGCCGCGCAGCGTCAGCTGAAGCATGGCGAGCAGCTTGGCGATTTCACAGCGATAGGAGCCGTCTGGATTGACTTTGGACACCATACGGGGATGATCATGGTTTTCAAAAAAGAGCGTGGGCCAGCAATGATTGCCATATCCCAGCTGCCATTCCATCAGATTTTTTGCCATAGGGCGAAGGTCAAAGCGATAATCCTGAAAACGCTGTTTGCCCGGATTATCCATATGGTCAAAGGAAAAGACAACATCCAGCTCGCCGCGGTCATCTCCCGTCATCAGGCGGCTCATTTGAAGCCCTGTTCCCTGACATTCGCCAACGGTAAAGGCGTCATACTTGCCAAAGGAATTTTCACGCAACTCACGCAAATACTGGTGAAGCTTCGGACCATAGAAATAGTGTTCACACCCCTTAAAGCCCATCAGGGAGCCGATCATTTCGTTCCCATCCGGCAGGCCTTCCTTTTTGGAGATAAAGCTGATGACATCCAGCCGGAATCCGTCGATCCCTTTCTCCAGCCACCAGTTTGCAATGCGGAACAGTTCCTGCCGCACCGCCTCATTATCCCAGTTGAAATCCATCTGCTTCGCGCTGAACAGATGCATCGCCCATTCGCCGCGCTCGGGGTAATAGTTCCATGCCGGGCCGCTAAAAATAGAATCCCAGTTATTTGGCGGCAGGCCGTCCCCCCGTCCTTTCCGCCAGATATAAAAATCACGATAGGGTGAAGCAGGGTCCGAGACTGAGCTGCGAAACCATTCATGCTCGTCAGAGGAGTGATTGATGACAAGATCCATAATCAGCCGCATACCGCGTGCATGGACCTCGTTGAGCAGGCGGTCAAAATCCTCCATTGTGCCGAATTCCCGCATGATCTTACGATAATCGCGGATATCATAGCCATTATCATCGTTGGGCGAATCATAGACAGGCGAGCACCAGATTGCATCAATGCCAAGTTCCTTTAAATAATCCAGCTTTTCAATGATGCCATTAAGATCGCCGATCCCATCCCCGTTGGAGTCCCGAAAGCTGCGGGGGTAAATCTGATAAAAAACCGCCTCTTTCCACCATTTATGTACGATCGGAGCATTATCCTCCAGCGGCTGCTCCGTTTCGCTGTTAAGCAGACCAAGCAGTGCGTCGATAAAACCGTCGTCCAGCTTGCCAAGGCTGAGTTTCTGCAACTGCCCGATTTTCAGGGCGCCGAGAGGCGTAGCGGTTAACAGCTTTTTATTGATCCCAAGGGAATAAAAAGCCTTGGCTAAAATATCGTGCCCAGCCGGCGTTTCTAGGATATCTTTCAGCTTTGTTTCCCGGGTAATGCTTTGCTCAGCCATCCTGCCTGCCCTCCATTTGCATCTTCCGAATTGCTTTCAGCCGCTTCATCACGTTGTTTTTCCCTCGTCCAAAGTCATCGTGCAGACGCTTGTATTCCGCATAAAGGCGGTCATACAGGGAGGCACGCTCTTCGTCGGGCCAGTAGACGATATCCTTCACCCGGCCAAGCTTTCTGGCCGCATCAAAAATATTTGCATAGCCGCCGGCAGCAGCTCCAGCCGCAACCGCGCCAAACATGGCCGCACCATAGGCGCCCGCCTGTTCGCTGCCCGCAATGCGGACCGGCATACGGATAATATCCGAATAGATTTGCATGGTCATCGGATCCTTCTGCGAAATTCCGCCGGACGCATAGAATTCTTCTACCGGCACACCGCCTGTGCGAAATGTTTCAATAATCATCCGTGTGCCAAAGGCAGTTGCCTCGATTAACGCGCGGTAAATATCCTCCGGCCGGGTTTGCAGCGTCAGGCCAAGCAGCAAACCGCTCAAATCCGCATCCATCAATACACTGCGGTTGCCGTTGAACCAGTCAAGGGCGATCAGACCGCTCTCACCGGGCGCCTTTCCCTGAGCTTTTTCCCGCAGGAGCTGGTGCAGGTTAATGCCGCGCGCTTTCGCCTGCTGTTCATAAGCTGCCGGAATGCAATTTTCCAATACCCAGGCGAAATGATCGCCTACGCAGGATTGACCCGCCTCATAGCCGTAAAAACCGGGCAGGATACCATCCTCCACCACGCCGCACACGCCCTCAAGCTGTTTTTCCTCCTGCCCCATAATCATATGACAGGTAGAGGTGCCCATGATCGCCAGCATCTTACCGGGCCCGTCGATCCCCACAGCAGGCACGCAGACATGTGCGTCGATTACACCAACAGCAACCGGCGTCCCCTCCTGCAAACCGGTCAGGGCGGCCATCTCTCCGGTCAATCTCCCAGCCCTTTGACCGACCGGCGTAATGGTGCGGGAAAATTTTTCGTCTACTACATGACGCAGCCGGGGATCCAGCGCGGCAAAAAAGTCATCCGACGGGAAGCCGAGCCTCTTATTCCAAAGCTCCTTATAACCCGCCGTGCAGGAACTGCGGATCTCCCTGCCAGTCAGTTGCCACACGATCCAATCGGCCCCTTCGATAAATCGGTCCGTCGCCTGGTAGATCTCCGGTGCCTCGTCAAGGATCTGCCAAAGCTTTGGAACCGCCCACTCGGAGGAGACCGCATTGCCATAGTTTCCAAACCATGCTTCCCCACGCGCAGCTGCAATTTCATTCAGGCGTGTGGCATACGGCTGCGCTGCATGGTGCTTCCAGAGTTTGACGTAGGCATGAGGTTCCCGCTCATATTCCGGCAGAAAACACAGCGGCGTCCCATCCTGCTTTACAGGCAAAACTGTGCATGCCGTAAAATCAACACCGATGCCAATAATCTCTGTCGGGGAAACGCCGCCTTCCCGTAAAACGGCGGGGATCGCATGCTCAAGCACGTCCAGATAATCCCGAGGGTGCTGCAAGGCCCAATCCATACCAAGCCGCTTTCCGCCGGGCAGCGCTTCATCCATCACTCCATGCGGGTACAGGCGCTCACAGGAGGCAAGCGTTTCGCCTGTTCCCGCATCCATCAAAAGCGCACGGCCCGATAGTGTCCCAAAATCAATCCCTATGCTGTAACCGGCCATATTTTCCGCCCTTTCTCATGTAATATCAGCAAAAGTTAAACAAAATACATGCTCTTATCATAGCGTATTTGGGCGTTTATTACAATAGGCTGGCAAAATTATTTTACCCGTTTTATAATTCAAAGGATTCACAACATGCGCTGCACATCGTCCAACCGCCGGATGCGCAAATATTCTTTGGTGATTTGTGCAATTTCTCCATCACTGACCGAACCCATATATTCCTCCAAATCCTTTTCCTGAAAATAGACCGACACATCCCAATAAACCTGCTGATTTACAACAGGCAGCCCCTCCATTGGTTCCATATTCACAACGACTAAAACTGCGGAAATGGGATGACGGATGCGCCAGAGCTCCCAAGCGTTACACCTATGTAGCATTTGTATCACCTCAAGAGCTATTATATTATACATAATTATATTTTATATAATTTTGTGTAATATATTCACAAAAGCGCCCTTCTCTGCATCAAGCAGTTAAGAAGGGCGCCCGCAGGAAAGCGGATCCATCACATAGATATATCCCCGTAGGGTGCAAAACCGGTAAAATTGCTGAGATTAGCGCTTTACCAATGAAACCAGGAGACGGGGCAGCAACAGGATCGCACCGGCAATTTTGCCGAAAAAGGCCTGCGCGCCATTGCACTTCGTAATGGTTTCCCCTTCCCGCAGATCTTTTTCCGCAGCGGATAGGCTCAGGTAATAAACGCATGTTTCCATGCCATAACGATCGATCAAAATGGTAGCGCTGGCGCCGATCAGGTCGGCATTCGAGATGCCATACCGGATATGCTGATAGGCTGTTTCCACAGGGTAGTAGATCGCCTTATCCGTCGAAATAGCGGTTCCTGATGCATTTTTCGGAGCATGGGTGATTGTGATCTCCGCACGCGTACTGCCGCCGATGGTGCCTGCCATGCGGTCTTCCACAGCAAACGTCCCCTCATGGCAGGTAATCCCTTCCAGATTGACATTGATGCAGGGGCCGTAGCCATTCCGGATCAACACACCCGTTCGGAGGTTGCCGCTTGTGGAACAGTTCTCAAACCGGATACCGCTGGCATCATATACGTCGTCAAAGTAAAAACCACCCTGTATGCTTTCATTTGCCTGCACGCCGCGCAATAGAATATCAGCGCTGGAGAGTAAATTGACAGCGCCGCGCGTGCCATGGCGCGCCACGACGTTTTCCAGCAGGATATGGGCGCTGCCAGGGAAGATGCGGATCGGAAAATCTACGCGGAAACCGGCATCCACCTCCAGGTTCCGCAACGTGACATTCTGGCCTCGGAGCGTCAGCACATCTACCTTATTGCTGATATCCGCCCAGTAGCCCCGCTGTAAAACGATTTTTGCATTGTTCACGCCCTCAATGGTGACATTCTCAATGAGGATTCCACTATCCGGGCGGCCCACCGGCTTGGTGTAAACAGTGCCGCTGACCGTTACCGTGCCGCCCCGTCCAGCCAAAATCGCTTCCTCCAGCGTGCCGGGGAATGGATCCCCATTCACATACAGACCGCTTTCCCCGGCTGCCCATGTGGTAGATGGAACCATCGACAGCAAAAGGGATACCGTTAACAGATAAAGAAAAATCCGTCTACCGCCTTTTCGCATAAAATCCCCGCTTTCTTTCAATTTCCGAACAAGCGTAAAATGGATCCGGTGTGCTTCGCACACCGGCACGCTGGGCAAGCGCGTCGGCATGGATGTGCGCCGCATAAAACCAGTTTAATTTTAAACTCTATATATAAATATGTCAACCCCTTATGAAAAAATAGACGGCATATATGCGGCATCTCTGATAAATATTTGCTCCCACCCGGTGCATAAGAATAGAGTATTACAGAAACCGGGTGGCTGCCTTATGAAAAAAACAAAGCGTTTTCTCCGGGATACCGCTGTTCTGACCGTGGCCGCGCTTTTGATGCGGACGGCCGGCGTATCGTTTAACGTGTATCTGACCAATCAGCTTGGCGCGGCCGGGATTGGGCTGTTCCAGCTTGTAATGACGGTTTTCTCCATGGCGATTACCTTTGCTTCTTCCGGTATACGCCTGGCCACCACACGAATGATTGTGGATGCGCTGAGTAAGGATCGCGCCGATGCAGGAAGGGTACTGCACAGGTGCCTTGGGAGCATTCTGCTAGTCGCATGCTGTGTGATGGCGGCGCTCTATGAGGCTGCGGACTGGATCAGTCTGCATTGGCTGTATGATGCCCGTGCGGCCCATCCCCTGCGGATGCTTGCCTTCAGCCTGCCGTTTATCGCAATGTCTGCCGCGCTCAGCGGATATTTCACTGCGATTCGCCGCGCAGGAGCTTATGCAGGCGTACAGATGGCGGAGCAGTTGATCCGTGTGGCTTCCACGGTCTTTTTTCTGCACAGGCTTTCAAATCAGGGATTGGAGGCTTCCTGCATGGCGATCGTGCTGGGAAGCTGTCTGTCGGATCTCAGCTCCTTCCTGATCTCCTATTGTTTCAGCCGTTGGACGGTGCGCAGCCAGAGCAACCAGCATAAAAAAATGCCGCATTTGACCCGGCGGCTGCTGCGTATTGCCGTGCCGGACGCAGTTGGCTCCTGGATGCGCTCTGTACTGCTGACGGTTGAGCATCTTTTGATACCAATCGGTTTTCAAAAATCAGGGATATCCAGCGAAAACGCTTTGGCGACCTACGGCACGATCCATGCGATGACATTGCCCGTGCTGCTTTTCCCTTCCTGTATTCTCAACTCCCTCTCCAGCCTTCTCGTGCCTGAAATTGCAGAATATCATGCTCTGCGCCAAACCCGTCAGATCGACGTGATTATCCGCCGCGTGCTCTATGCCGCGCTGCTGTTTTCCCTGCTAACCGCCGGGATTTTTTATGCCTATGCCGGAGAGCTTTCCATTGCAATTTATCACAATACGGATACACGCCCGTTTTTACAGCTGCTGTCCGTGCTCGTCCCAATTATGTATCTGGATATGACCGTCGACGGTATGCTGAAGGGGCTGGATCAGCAGCTGAGCTCCATGCGCTACAATATCATCGATTCCGCCCTTTGCGTTGTGCTCGTTTATTTCCTGATTCCTCGATATTCCGTCAAGGGATATGTGATCACACTGTTTGTCAGCGAAATTCTCAATTTTTATCTCAGCCTGCGCAGGCTGATTCGCGTCAGTGCGTTTCGTCTGCACTGGCAGCGTATCTTAAAGCCGGTTTGGTGTATGGGAGGCTCCGTAGTGGGTGTTCGGATGGTCGCAACTATCCTCCCGGTCCCGGAACCGGGCTCCATCCTGTGGCTTACAGGGGCAATTCTGCTAACAGGGCTTGTCTATCTGTTCGTCCTGCGCTGTGCCGGATGCATCACACAGCAGGATATCCGCTGGTGCGCCGGACTTTTTCGGCGGGATCCCCCAAAAACACCCGCTTCTCCCAAAACAAATGCCAGAGTATCCACGTAATACTCTGGCATTTTTATCACTATATTGACATAGGCTCCATACGTTTTGCTGTATCGCATGTATTTCTATATAGATTTTCCTTTTTGTAATCAAATACGTCGGTCCAGCCGGTCTACATATTGATCCTTAAATTCCTCAAAACGGTGATTTTCCAGCTCGCTGCGAATGCGTTCCATCAGCGTATTATAAAAATAGAGGTTGTGCATGACGCACAGGCGCATGGCAAGCATTTCTTTTGCCTTGAGCAGATGCCGCAGATAGGCCCGCGAATGGCGCTGGCAGGTAGGGCAATGGCACTGCGGGTCAATCGGGTTGAGATCGCGTTCATACTTCGCGTTGTTCAGATTAATGACGCCATCCCATGTGAAAAGGTGGCCGTGCCGCGCATTACGGCTTGGCATGACGCAATCAAACAGGTCAACGCCGCGAGCCACCCCCTCCAAAATATTGCCAGGCGTCCCCACGCCCATCAGGTAGCGCGGCTTTTCCTTTGGCATGTATGGCTCAACAGCGGAGATAATACGATACATCTCCTCCTTAGGTTCCCCCACGGCCAGCCCTCCAATGGCATAGCCGTCCAGATCAAGCGCTGCAATCTGCTTCATGTTCTCCACACGCAGCTCGTCAAAGGTACAACCCTGATTAATGCCAAAAAGAAGCTGCTGCGGGTTGAGCGTACCTGGCTGGGCATTGAGCCGCTGCATTTCTGCCTTGCAGCGGGCAAGCCAGCGCACCGTTCTCTCACAGGATTGCTTGGCATAAGGATATTCTGCCGGGTTCTCTACGCATTCGTCAAAGGCCATGGCAATCGTTGAGCCGAGGTTCGACTGGATACGCATGCTCTCCTCGGGGCCCATAAAGATTCGGTGGCCATCAATATGGCAGGCGAATGTAACGCCCTCCTCTTTGATCTGGCGCAGCTTGGCAAGGGAAAAAACCTGAAACCCGCCGCTGTCGGTTAGAATCGGACCATGCCAGCCCGTAAAAGCATGCAGCCCCCCCAGGTCGCGCACCAGCACGTCGCCAGGGCGGACATGCAGATGATAGGTGTTGCACAGCTGCACCTGGCAGTGAAGCTCCCCTAGGTCATAGGCGGACACTGCACCCTTAATCGCACCACAGGTGGCGACATTCATAAAGGCGGGCGTCTGGATAACACCATGCACGGTCGGAAATTCACAACGGCGCGCGCGTTTTTCCTGCGATAGGATTTTTAACATAAGAGTTTTCTTCCCTTCCTCCTCCCCGATTGGGAAGGAATGAAAATGAATGCGTTTAGAGCAGGCTCAGAGCATTCTCTATAACGATTTGATGAAGGGCGGCGCCCCCCGCCTTACCCTTCATCCCGCAGCAACATTTCCGCACAGCGGATCCCGTCCACTGCTGCGGAGACGATACCGCCCGCATAGCCCGCGCCTTCTCCACAGGGATAGAGGCCTCGGATATTGGATTGAAAAAACTCATCCCGCAGGATCCGCACCGGAGAGGAGGAACGGGGCTCCGGTGCGGGAAG
>USBP01000002.1 GCA_900552985.1 uncultured Oscillospiraceae bacterium | reverse complement strand
CGGCAGTTACATAGGCGGCGGTTCTTATTTGAGCGGGTATCAGGCTGCCAGCAATTTGCCCACGCTTACGCCATATCAGGGCGGCGGCTCCACCACGTCCGCTTCCAGCAGCGGCGGCTCTTCTTCCAATGAATCAGGCGGGTTTGACCTGATCTCTCAGGCGCTTGGCGGCTTTACCGGTGCGATCTCGATGGATAACATCGGCGAGATCACCGATTACCTGAAATCACAGGGCCTGGACCCCAGTGCATTGGGGATTGATATCGCACAATTCGTCTCCGGCATTGTGGATGACAAGGAAAATGGCGAAACACAAAGCGCCGGTAATATCCTGGACGGCGTCGGGGAAATTCTTGGCGACATCATGGGCGGTACTGCCGAGACGACCGGTAAATAACCAAATAAGCAAACGCATAGGGGGAGAGCTGTTTTCATCAGCCCTCCCCTGTTCTTTTGAGCTTACTCCACCCAGTACGCGGTGAAGTAAGAGGCATCTTAACGCTTTTGCTCCATTTCGGCCATACCTTCCAGAATTCCAATCGCTTTTGCGCGCTGCCGAAGGTTCAGCTTACGGTAATAGGAGATCAACTCCGCTTCCTCTGCCTCCAGTCCGTGCGTGAGCGGATAGGGCACCCTGGTTCGATCAAGCAGGAAGTCCGTAGACACCCCAAAGAAATCCGCCATTCGGCAAAGCGTTTCTGCGCTTGGCAACGACTTGCAATTTTCATAGGCACTCACCGTTTCCTGAGAAATTTCAAGCACCGTGCTCAGCTTCACCTGAGTGATTCCCTTTCTTTGCCTTATCTCTCTCAAATTATGCATCCCCATGCCCCCGAATATAAATAATATTTATATTCTACAAAATACGTTTGTAATTATTAGAAAAAGAGATTATAATACCAGAAATAGTATATGTACATTTTCTCCATTTCTTCTCTTTCACCGCTAGCAATATTGAGCTCAAAATCTATCTATCTAAATATTAGGAACCTGCCAGGTTGTCCCCTATTCGCCGGCAGGTTCCTTTTCCATGCTCAATCGGCCGATTTCTGACCCGACCTGCGGATTGTCGTTTGCACCTCCACGTTCAGTGCTATTTGCGGCAGCACATCACGCCAGGTATCCGACAAACGACGAAAGGTTTCCGGATCCGCCAACCATAACCGGTTACCCAGCCGCAGCACATCGCTGCGGTAGCTTGAAAGGCAAAGCCTGGCCGTTTGCAGAAGCTGCCCTTCCAGCATATCCGAGGTAGCTGTTTCAATTGCCTCACGCACCGATTTTTCGATTCCTCCAAAATCTGCCCCTTCTATCTCATGCACATCACACACACACTCCACTGTGACGCGATAGGCTGGCATGCCGTTTTGTACTGTCGTTTCAACGCCGGTATTCGATTGAATGATCTCCAAAGAAGCTTTGCCAAAGGGCTCTCCCTGTACTACCAGATCCCCGCTCTCCACCTGGTCGGTTAAAAAGAGGAAACCGCGTGTTTGCGTCGTATCCAAATCCCCCACATAGCTTCCATCACGAAAAATGGCGAGTCCATCTGTCAAAACCGTGTCCATCCCCTGCCCCTTATCTACTACCGGCTTGAGCAGCGGTAGATACACATCCGAGCTTGGATCTTCCAGGAGCGCAACGGCCCGATAGAGCGGCATCTGTAGGGTCTTGGCGTTGACACGCCCCATTTCAAGCGCCATCTGGATTTCCCGCGCCGGAATCGAGCTTTTGTCCACAGAGGAGCGGATGATATCCGCCGCTTTCCCACGCGCTACCGCCAAATCCACCGTGGAGCGCGTTGCATAATCCCTCACAAAAAAATCAAGCGTTTCATTCAGCCCCGCCCGGGCGACTGCTTCGCCAAAAACAATGAGCCAGTTGTGCGAGTATAGCGGCCTGCGGCCTGCCGTCAGGGTAATGTTGCGCATAGCGTCCGCAATGGTCTCTCCCCGGCTTTCGTACACCTTGGTCACGTTGCCGGACATGCCGCTGTCCTGTCCTCCGGATACCGCCATATTAAAGGCCTGTAGAGTCAAAAGGTAACCGCCGTCTTCCTCCCGGTCCACTCCAATGCCCTGTATAATCAATCGTTCCCGAATCTCACGGCCATCCCCGCCATAGCTCTGGCATCCCGCCAGCGTCAGCAGCAGCAAAACGCCGGCCAAAAGCGTCATCCATTTTTTCATGTGGAGGGTTCCCCCTTCTCCTTTTTTGCCCGTTTCCGCGCGGCGGGCAGCAGACACAGCGGAATGGCCACTGTAGCCGCCGTAAACAGCACCATCATCAGCTCCGGTTGCGCAATCGCGGCAAAACGGTCGTAGCCGCCGGAAATCATTACGCCCAAAGCGCCGAGCACAAGGATGCATCCGGCGATATACGCCTTTTTCAACCGCTTGCCAAACGCCCGGCGCAGGCATGTCACCGTCAGATAGGTGAAGAAAGCCAGCTTGACAAACAGGCACAGGATCCATACGCCAGTATGAATTGCATCAAGCCGCTGCAAAACGCTGAATTCTCCAAGCACGGCAAGGGAATAGAAAGGGAACATCTGCGTGTCAAAAAAAGCGCCCAATACGGCGATTCCACATAGAAAGAGCAGCCCCATGGCAAGCGTCAGCCAGAGTATCCATTTCACAAAGCCTTTTGTAAGGCTGCCTTTTACACGCGGCGCAATCACAGCCAGCGCCGCCGTTTCCGCCGTGCCGGCAAGGAAGCCGGCAGCGCCGCGCAGCACCGGCGCTACGCCGTCATAAAAAAGAGGCGTAAAATTGAGCGCGTCAAAATCCGGAATGAGCCCAACGACAGCGAACCCCAGCGTTATGCTCACCAGAAGCACTGCAAGCCAGGAGAGCCTCCCCAGCGCCTCCAGCCCAAACGCTGCGGCTGAGCAGCTGATTAAAATAATCAATAAAAGGAAAATGGTGAAATCCGAATCCGGAAACAGCCGCGAGGTTGCAAACAGGTCAAAGCGCGTTACACTTAGCAATGAGTTAAATAAAAAAAACAACGCATATAAGACTGCCAGCACCCTTGACAGCAACGGTGAAACGCAAAAAGCGCAGTCAAACAAATCCCAGCCTGGGCGGGCACGATAAAGCCCATACAGCGGTAGCGCGCTCACAAGCATACCCAGAGGATACAACGCCACCTGTATGAGCATATCTGACGTGAGCGCCGCCTCCCCCAGCGCTGGAATATAAGTCAGCGTGACAAGAATTCGGCTGACAAAGAGAATCGAATACAGCTGCGTCGGGCTGATCTGATGTGTATTTGCCATGTGAAGCCTCCCCTTCTGCCCTTCGGGATATTAAAACTCTTCTGTTGTCCGTTTATCGGAGCCATTGAGATCCTGCACCTGCATTTTGTATCTGCCAAGCTGCTTCCAACCCATTCGCAGAACAAGATCCCGCATCGCTCCTTTTTCAAAAGGAGTAACCGGCGCAGAATACGGCACGCCATACGGGTTGATCGAGCAGGCATTCAGGATCAAAAGCCCCAGGATCAGCATAATGCCATAAAGCCCGGAGAGGCCGCCGACAATGATAAAGACAAACCGCAGCACCGCTGCCGGCTCATAGAGAGCCGGCACCACAAAGGAGCTGATGGCGGTCACTGCCAGAACAATCAGCATCGGGGCCGCAATCAGCCCTGCCGTCACCGCAGCATCCCCTATGACAAGGGCTCCTACGATGCTTACGGCGTGCCCCACAGTTTTAGGCATCCGAAGCCCCGCTTCGCGCATGATCTCATAGATCAGGTGAATCACAAGCGCTTCCAGCATAATCGGGAACGGCGTGCGCGACTCTGCCACCGCAACGTCAAACAGCATGCTCGCAGGCAACAACTCCTGATGAAAAATAGCGACCGCCACATAAATGCCGGGCAGCAGCATGCTGATGCCAAAGGAAAGAAACTTTAGCGCCCGCAGGAACAGCGCATAAAACGGCCGGTTAGAATAATCGTCCATGGATTGAAAATTTTCAACAAACAGGTGCGGCACAATCAGCGCAAACGGCGTGCCATCCACCAGGACGCCGATCCTTCCTTCACTGATTTTTGCACACAGCGTGTCCGGGCGCTCGGTGACGCCCACCCCTGAAAAAAAGGAAAGCCCTTTATGATCCAGGAAGGGTTGAATATAACCGGATTCCAATACCATATCCAGTGCGGCCCCCTGAAGCCGCTGCCGCACCTCCTCCAGAATATCCGGATTCACACGGTCCGCCAGATAGCAGAGGCTGACCATTGTTTGGCTGGTATCCCCCATATTGAGCATTTCAAAGCGAGCAAACGGCGTTTTGAGCCGCCGGCGGATCAGCGTCGCATTAACTTTTAAGGTTTCCACAAAGCCGTCACGCGCACCGCGCTCCTGCACCTCTGTTTCCGGGTCGTTCACAGACCGCCGCTCAAACCCCTGGGCGCCAAAGACTTCACAGCGTGTGACGCCGTCGATCAGGATTGCCACAAAGCCTGACATGATCAGGTTCAGCAGCTCCTGCATGGTGAAAACTTCTTTGTGGTCTGTGCCAGAGAGCACATGCTCGCGCAGATAAACAAACTGCCGGTCCGGCTCCTTGGGAATATCCTTTGCGCGAAGAATCGGTGTTACTGCAATGTGAGAGAGCAACAGGTTATCACACATTCCCTCACACATCACAAAAGCCATCCGGTTCCCGTTGATGGGCAGTTCACGGATCATCAGGTCGAAGCTTGCACCGAAGACGCCACGCAAATAGACCAGGTTTTCCTGCAGGGAGGCAGAGATCTCCGCCGGAGGCAGCTGTGTGGTTTCCCGATTGACCGGCATAAATTCCTTTTTTACGGCTTCCTTGAGCCACTGAAACATACAAAATCACTTCCCCAAGCTTGGTTTTTCCATCCTTCGTCTGTTTATGCGGCGGAATATTCCGGTCAAAAGCGCGTCATACTAATATCGCTAAAGGCGGAAGAATCCTGAAAGAGCGCCCTGCAAGCGCCCTTGGGGCCGGCTTTCAACAGCAAGCCGCACTCCCCCTCTTTCTTTCGCCTTTAGGCGGCCCAACGATGCCTTGCCAAGGGAGGGGAACCGGATGCTCATTACACTGATCCGCGCGGCAATTCTATACTTCTTAATTGTTTTTTCTGTGCGCATCATGGGAAAACGTCAAATCGGGGAGCTGCAGCCTGCCGAGCTGGTCATTACCATTTTGATTTCTGAAATTGCCGCAATCCCTATGCAGGACAACGGTGCGCCGCTGATTAACTCTGTGATTCCTGTCCTGCTGCTGGTTGCCTTTGAAGTGATCACCTCTGTGCTGAATTTGAAAAGCGCAAAATTCCGCGGCCTGATGCAGGGGCATTCCCTCATCGTCATCCGCAATGGGATCATCGACCAGACGCAGCTCCAGCGGCTCCGTTTCTCTGTGGACGACCTGATGGAGGCTCTGCGCCAAAAGGATGTATTCCGCATTGAGGATGTGCAATACGCCATCGCAGAAACCAACGGCACGCTGAGCGTTCTGCTCAAGCCGGAAAAGCGCGTGCCTGTAGCGGAAGAGCTAAACGTCACATTGCCGGATGACGGCCTGCCCTGTATGGTGATCAGTGATGGACGAATTATTACCTCCGCCTTTAAAGATTGTGGGATGACCATGAAAAAGCTCCATACCCACATCAAAAAAAGCGGGTTGGAGCTTAAGGATATTCTGATTATGGAGATTGACCGCAGCGGAAACACAACGGTCATCAAACGGGATGAACGCCTCGGCGGCAGGCATACAAAGCAGTGAGAAACCACCGGCCTCTTCCGGCGCTTGCGGTTATGAGAAAGACGCATCCATTTTGATGAGAACCGCCGCAACAGCTGCCCGGAAAAGCATCCAGGCCCACAGATCATCGATGCACTGCCGGACACGAATATCAGCATCAGATGAAACAAACGACGGGAGCACAGGGTTCGCGGCCAATCAGGCCATCCTTCCAAAGCGGCTCGCAAGCGCCCCTCCCCCGATAGCGAAAAAGGAGCGGTACATTTTGAAACGCCTGATAACAGCCCTTTGCCTGCTCATTGTAGCCGCTGCGCTCTGCGGCATCGGCTTTTACAGCATGAAAAAAGAGGTCACGCTGCTGACGCAGCTATTCACCGAGGCAGCGGAAGCGGCCCGGGACGAAAATGAGGAGGCGCTCATCATCTACACCGACAGCCTCCAGAGCGCGTGGGAGAAAAGCCACGTCGTCTTTTCCATGCTCATCCAGCACCATGATCTCGACGATCTGGAAACAGATGTCCGCAGCCTTAAAAACCTCCTGAAGGATCAGGACTTTCAAGGATACCTGCACACCTGTGAGGCTGGGATCATCGAATTGGAGCATATTTATAATTCAGAATTGCCAAAAGCAGGAAATGTGTTTTAATCAAGCCGCTTTGCCCCAAAACCGTTTTATTACCAGACGCCCAAGCGAAATAACCGAACGCATATTAATCACGGCGATTACAATACACAATGCAAAGCCTAAATAAAAAGAATACGATATCTGCTGACTAATGAGTAAAACTAAGATAAACAGCCCGATTTGGGAGCTAACCATCCGCTTTTGGTCAACATATACACGTAAAATCTTTTTAGAATCCATAACACGGGCAATCCATACGACAAAATGGCTGATACACGTAGCGATAGAAGCGCCGGTAACGCTCCAAAACGGAATCAAGATCAAGTTGAAAATGACGCCAATAATTGTACCTAAAATTGTTGTTGTAAACAAAAATTTTGTCTTTTTGCTTGCGGTATAGATTGTTCCATAAAAAGTGTTTAATGCACTATAATAAAAACCTAATACAAGCCATGGCACAAATATCCACGCTTCATAAAACTCCTTTTGAAATAGAAGTAAGCCAATCCACTTAGAAAACAGAATCAAAAAACAGGAAGCTGCTAAAATGCAGAGATGATACACTTCATAAATACGGGAAAAGAACTTGGAGCTTCCTTCGGATTGATATTCCTGAATCGCAGAAACACTCCATGCCTGCTGAAAAATCGACGTAATCATATTCAGCATAGAGGGCACTTTGCTGGCAGCAGCAAAAAGTCCCACCGCGCCCACCGAGACCATTGCCGTTAAAAAATAGCGGTTAATGCTGCTGTTCGCCCACCAAAACAGTGCGTTTGGAATCATTGGAATGCAGTATAACAGCATCCTTTTCAGCAGCGCCTTATCCACATGCCGATAACTGATATAACGATAGTAACGGCCCCATATAAAATAGAGGATGCAACCGATCAGATTCCCAAAAATCAAAGACCAAAAGTACCCGTCCAAGCCTAAATGAAAATAAGAAATCAGCAAAATATTCAGGCCACAGGTGATTAACGTAGAAATAATCGACGCAACGGCGATTATCTTTACCTGATCAATCGTGCGGGCAAAGGTAGAAAATAAGGAGTTAAAAGCCGTGACAATATATACGCCGCACAAAAATAGCTTACAATTCTCCAGGCCCGGAATGAAGCCTAAAAGAGGAGAAATGGACAACATAATTAATGAACTGAAAACGGTAATGCACAAGCCGATTGAAAATACATTTTTCTTGTTCTCATTACGATCCAAAGCAAACCGCAGAACAGCTTCTATAATTGAAAGCGTTAAAATAGGGAAAAAAAGTTGAACTGTTGTATTAACTAAATCTGTTGTGCCATATTCTTCTGTCGTTAAATAATAAGTATAAAGAGGAAGCAGAAAAAAAGTAATTAACTTTGTAGATACGCTGCTAAGTGTAAATAATCCTAAATTTTTAATTAGATATTTATATTTACTCATTCTCCTGATTCCTCAAAATTACATCTCTTAATTCATCAAAATAACTTATTAATGCTTGATTATGATATTCCGGGTTTTGTAATTGTTTGAGCTCCTTTATCAAAGATGGAATCTCTTCTAATGAGTCAGCGAACTTAATATATGGTAAAGACTCGATCCATTCATAAGTACCGCGCACTTTATTATTGTAATTTGATAGAGCAATGCAGGGCGTAGAAGTAATCGCTGACAAGACCATACCATGCAACCTGTCTGTAACAACCAGTTCAGAACATCTGAACTCATCTAATTTCGATTGAAAAATCTTATTCCGATTGGCAGGAAAAATATAGTTTGATTTCGATAAGGTATCTGAGACTCTGCACTCTCCAAACTCTTTTGCCACCATTTCATGTATCACATCTTTTTGAGCACCACTTAAGGTTCCTTCCACATCATTTCTTAAAAATAGGCTTGCCCCCTTACGAGCAATCGATGAATTCGTTTCATTCAGCATCAGAACCATATCGGGACATAAGTAAATCTTATTCCGGGGAAAAGCTGCCTGCATAGTATCATAAGAATACTGTTCTCGCGCAAAAAGAACCAAGTGAGAATGCTGACCATATATTTTTTTTGAAACTTCAATTTCTTGATTTCCCTTTTCTGTATTGCTGAAGCTTATTGTCTGCGGAAAAACAATCAACGGAAAGTCCGGAAAAAGTTTTATTACTTTTCGGCGAAAAACTTCTTCCATTTCATACTCATCGCCTATATTTCCGCCTCCCTGACAGAATAAAAGATCACCCGTCTGGACTTGATTTCTCAACAGATCTAAGTGATCGTCAAAAAAGGATTCTTTAAAGATAGGGATTTCTATAACAGAATATTCCTGAAAATACTTTTTCAAAAAAGATAGTTCTGCACATGTAATTGCTTGATCACCAATATTATGATGCAGAGGCGTTCCCAAGACAAAGGCAACAGGTCTTTTTGAAGCTCTGGCCTGTTTAACCTGAGCTCGAAATATAATTGCCATAAAGCTCTTTATGCATTTTAATATCAATCCCTTTATGCCCACGCTAATCCCCTTTTTATCCAGCGTATTATATAGCCGCATAGACATTTTATAAATTCGAAATTTTAATAGCATCAACCCAATTTTATGCCTATTCGAAACAAAAGGGTTATGCAATAAAGGCTCAAAGGAAGACAATATATCCCGCTGCACCTGTTGCCACAAATTTTTTTGATTTTTTGCGTACAGCAAGCTGTTTAGAATATTGAATTGCATCATCATTTCATAATTGTCTACTTGCTGAGTTAGCGAAAGCTGATGATCCCGAACAAAGTCTTTCGCCTCTTGTACTGCTTCTAAAAGATCTAGCCGCTTATAATTAAATTGCGCGTTCATAATGCTATCCGCACGCTGCACATAATAATATAGAACCGCATCTGTGTAGACGATTTTTTGAGCGGCATAAAGCAATTTATATGTTGTGAAATTATCTTCATGAATTTTATTAATTGGAAAACGAATGCCGTTTTCTTTGAACAGAGCCACGCTATATAATTTATTCCATGTCATCACCTCACATAAGCTGGGAGAGGAAAAAACGTCCTCCATCGCCTCTATATTGTTCATCCGTTTAAACGCAGCTTTTGTTCCTCTTTTTATCTCTCTACCATCTGGAAAGACCCTGCAATAATTGCAAACAGTAATATCCGCGCGCTCATTAAGCGCCAATTGTAATAATGTTTTCACCATATCAGGCGCAACGTAATCATCGCTGTCTACAAAAGCAATAAAGTCTCCCTTTGCCATATCAATGCCTACGTTACGGGCATCTGAAAGGCCGCCATTGCTTTTGTGAACTACCTGTACGCGTTTATCTTGACAAGCATACTTATCGCAAATCATGGGACATGCATCCGGCGAACCGTCATCAACCAGAATGATTTCAAGGTTCCGATACGTTTGGTCGAAAATGCTTTCGATGCACTTATGGATGTATGGCTCCACTTTGTAAACGGGTATCACAATGCTTACAAGAGCTTCCAAACCCAATCCCCCTTCCTCAATTCACAAGCTTCTCTTCCTTTGCATAACCTATATCTAGTACAAACAAAATCAAAAAAACTGTAACCAGCCCTACATTACAGGTCAACGCCATACTTTTCACGTTGTATGCTATCATGGATATTCCCAAATATACAACCAAAGCTTTGAAGGGCCGGTCATGGACGTTTTTGAATACCCTTCTAAACAGCAGTACTAACACGCCATAAAAAAAACCCGTTCCTAAAATTCCTGTAAACCACAAGTCGTTTACAAAACCTACATCTGAATGCGCAAATCCATCCGCACCATATAGCGTATGACCAGAGCCAAAAATCAGTTGCAAGCCCTCTGGAAAATTCCAAAACTCATCTCCAAAAAGTTTTACTAATGAAGCGTCTACTTTATTAAGATTCAATATGTTCATTATCCATTGAAAGGTTGGTCTTGAAAAACAATATATCAATAAAAAAATCACAACGATTGCAAGCAGCAAAACTCCAACCGCCAGTAAAAGATTTAAAAGGCTTTTTTTGTTTCTCTTATCAAAAAACAAGGGTAATGAGATTACTACGCCGATTGCAAAAATCACCAATCCCGTTCTTGAATTAAGAAAGGATGGAAAGAACAGGAGCGGAGCAAATATTAAAAACTTTTTTGACCACTGAGCTGCACAAAAAAAGCAAAGTGCTAAAAATATGCCTGTCCCAAAGCCATAGCCATCATACATATTATTGGCAAACCCAAAAAAACGCCTCTCGAGATGCCATTGATTTGCTAATAGTGGATCTTCCGTTCCAAACAGCATTATTTTAACCAAAATCTCTTTTACTTCAGGGAATAGTAAACTGGCAAGAGATAAAATTCCTTGTAACGACGCTGCAATTAGTAGGCAAAGCATAAATTCTTTTAAAGTATAGTTTCTGCTTCTAGCCCACACCGTTACATAAAATATACATATTAATAATATGGGGCAAATCAAAAGGCATCGATACAATACAAAAAATGTTTGGCTAAGGTCTATGCTTCTTGATATTAACACATTGAATAAAATGACAACCAATACATATCCCATGTAAACGACAAAGCCTTTTATAAAAAAGTGCATTGCCGTTTTCGTAAACAAAGCTTTTAGCTTCAATAAATTTTTCCGGAAAGCCCAAGCGAGAATAGCTAAGGATAAAATTGCTAACGGAATGATAAAATTAATCTTCGGGATCACTGGTGGGGAAAATAGTAAGCAAAAAAGATATAAAACCATCAAGCAGTGGTCTTTCGTAAAAAAACGTAAGTAATGGAGCATTTGTTCTTTTAAGAATTGCGATTTTATTTTTTGCATTTGACCCCTATGTCCTCCCCTCGCAAAACTTTTTTTGCTAATAGCCGTAAATATGATACGCAATAAATCAGTGGAATACTTTTCAATCTAAGTACAATCCTATATAGTAAGAATTCCTTCTCACCACACCCTTTACTCTCCAATGCCAGTTGTGTTGCGGGATGATTGATAAAAGACTTTACGGTCGCTTTTGGCCCCCGAAACGTATCCATAATCCGAAAACAATCACGCAAAAAAATATCCGAATCAGCGCACTTATCCATTTCGCTTTCTTGCATGTTAAGACAATCTCGTAAAAAAGAGTGAACCTCTTGATAAAGATACACTCTATTGTCAAATGCCTCTACCGCATTTTTGCTGCTACTTGATGTAAGCGATTGAACTGTTTCATTTGAAATATAGTGATATAGTATTTCACTACAAAGATACATATTGCTTGTGTGGCGAATATAATCTAAATTAAAAAGTAAATCTTCTCCATTATCAATATTAGCACGAAACCTGATATTATTATCTAAAATAATCTTAGTTAAATACAATTTATTCCAAACCAAATGGATGTAATTGTGCAGATACAATTGATTAAAGCATTCTTTCAGTCGCTTCTGATCATTAATTTGCATACTAGGCAAACTCACTTTTTGAGAGCGAACCAAATTTTCACTAGAAAAAAAATCTCTCTGATAACCGCACATTGTTAAATCTGAACCCGCATAAGACGCTTTTTGTATCAATGTTTCATACATATTGGGCTCTAAATAATCATCAGCATCCATAAAAGCTATGTATTCGCCGTGGACTAAATCCAAAGCTGCATTTCTAGCCATGCTTGGCCCCATATTTTTTTGGTGCTCCACTAGAACTCGATTATCTTTTTGGGAAAAAAAACGACATATTTCCAATGAACGATCTGTTGATCCATCATCCACTAAAAATAAAATGAAATCCGAGAAACTCTGCTGTAACACACTTTCAACTGCCCTATAAAGTGTATTTTCAGCGTTATAGACAGGCATAATAATATTCAACTTAGCCATTATTATACTCCTCTTGTGCAATCTTGCGAGTAATCACACCATCATATGAATTTCTTAAATAGCGCTTATATATAAACTTACGTATTTTGTTTGGCATTACAGATACAACAATATGAGCAAAAAGAGTATAAAGATAGTCCCGTTTCGAACAAAATCCTGACCTTACCATAAAGGTTCTAAATGATAATGCTTTTATAGCGTAACTCACGCCACCGCGTCGCTGATACATATCACTATTTGCTCTCATTAACAGCAAGGGGGGGGATTGTATATTAAATCCAATCGATCCGTTCAATAGCATTCTAATCCATAAATGGTAGTCTTCGAAAAGGGGGCAATCCTCATATCCACCTGCCTTTAAAACAGCTTCCTTTCTGTACATCACACATGGATGATTAAACGGACATCTCCGCTTTGCATAACTACGAATTTCAACATCAGTTTCCGGTAAATATTTTGCAACTGTTATCTGTTTTGGGTCACTTGAAAACTCCAAAATAGTACCGCTTACAATATCAAGTTTGTCATTTTGGTTGAATTCGAACAGTTCACGTTCACATCTATCTGGAAGTGAAATATCATCTGCATCCATACGCGCTATGAGATTATTTTTACAATACCTAATTCCTACATTCAAAGCGTTTCCTAACCCTTGGTTTTCTTGTAATCGAATAATCTGAAACAAAAAAGGCCGTTTTGTCACAAATTCATCTATCGTTTCATCCAATTCATCCGTTAACGGCCCATCACAAACCAGGACAAAATCGTTGGTCGGGACTGTTTGATCCAACATGCTTTGAATACTTGCCCGAAAATGTGATGGATTCTCTCCCCGATATACAGACATTAAAACACTGTAATCTTCCATCTTTTTAATCCCTCGTCCACATTGCCGCTTACACAATTTCCATTCTTTCCGCTCAATTATACCTTAACCCTACTGCTTTTTCAACCAAAAATAACATAAAGCCAATCTGATCTTTGCTTTTCAGCAAAATCATTTTATATTATGAATCTTTTATCCATTTATGTAATTTATTCAAGTGGTTTCACCCCCTCTCCCCCTCCCCCATATACTAAATAACGAGAGCAGACCATGTTCAGCGGCCCGATTTGTCCGCTCCGGTCTGCTCTCGTTTTCCATCTGAAATTAACAAAGGAGATTGTTCTCATGCACAACATAGATTCGCTTGACCGCCTCGGTATCGGGCAACAAGCCCGTGTAGAGGAGCTCCGGCTGAGCGGGGGGATCCGGCGAAGGATGCAGGATATCGGCCTGATCGAGGGAACCCCCGTGGAATGCCTGCAAAAAAGCCCTGCGGGAGATCCGGCGGCCTACCTGATCCGTGGGGCGGTAATCGCTCTGCGCCGGGAGGATTCCGGTCGCGTCATGGTACGCCTGAGCTGAACATTGCTTTGCAGGGCGCAGCCAGTTAAAGCAGGCGCTGATGGCAGAACACCGAGCGCATCAGCGCTCTCTGGAAGGAGCGGTTTTTATGGGATTAACTCGAAATTCACATCAGGGCGGGCCTGTAAATGGCCCGCTTCGCATCGCAAAAGAGGCGGAAAGCGACCGTGTCATTGCGCTCGCCGGCAATCCGAACGTTGGCAAAAGCACGGTTTTCAACGCTTTGACCGGTATGAACCAGCACACCGGGAACTGGCCTGGTAAAACGGTCGCAAGCGCGCAGGGCCGGCATGTCTACCGGGAACAGGGCTACATCATTGTAGATCTGCCCGGTACATATTCCCTCATGGCGCATTCCGCAGAGGAAGAGGTAGCGCGCAACTTTATCTGCTTTGGCGGGGCGGACGCCACCGTCGTGGTGTGCGATGCAACCTGTTTGGAGCGCAATTTAAATCTGGTTTTACAGGCAATTGAAATCACGCCGCGTGTAATTGTCTGTGTGAATCTGATGGATGAGGCGAAACGCAAGGGCATCCAAATCAATCTGAATCGCCTGGAAGAAATGCTTGGCGTCCCGGTCGTCGGCGCAAGCGCGCGCAGCGGAAAAGGGCTGGAATCCCTCTCCGAACAAATCAGCCGGTCTGTAAATGGCGAAACGTCCAAAGCGCCCATCAAAATTGTCTACACCGCACCCATTGAAGAGGCGCTTCAGACGCTCACGCCAGTAGTAGAGGAAAAGCTTATCTCACTCGAAAAACCCATCAGCAGCCGATGGGTCGCGTTACAGCTGTTGGAAGCGGACGAGGGCCTCCATCAGCCGTTGACCGATTATTTGGAATTTGACCTGTTTCAAGACGAAGCCATCCAAAAAACGTTGGCCGGGCTCTCTGATGTATTTGAGCGCTATGGCTTGCCGCCGGCACGCTTGCAGGATAAGGTCGTCTCCTGCCTTGTACGCACAGCGGAGCGCATCTACCGGGGCGCCGTCTCCTGCCAACGCAGCGACTACAACGCTTGGGACCGCCGTCTCGACAAACTGCTAACCAGCCGCTTTACGGGGCTTCCCGTCATGCTTCTGCTGCTGGGGCTGATCTTCTGGCTGACAATCACCGGGGCAAACGAACTCTCCCAATGGCTGTCCACGGTTCTGTTCTGGATTGGGGATCGCTTGACAGATGGGCTTCTCCAGCTTGGAACGCCGCCCTGGGTGGAGAGCCTGCTGGTGCAGGGCGTCTACAGGGTGCTTGCCTGGGTGGTCTCTGTTATGCTGCCGCCAATGGCAATCTTTTTCCCATTATTTACCTTACTGGAAGATTTTGGGTATCTTCCCCGTGTGGCCTTCAATCTGGATCACTCCTTCCAAAAGGCGCACACCTGCGGCAAGCAGGCGCTGACCATATGCATGGGTTTTGGCTGCAATGCGGCGGGTGTGATTGGCTGCCGGATTATCGATTCGCCGCGGGAACGGCTGATCGCCATCCTCACCAACAATTTTGCGCCTTGCAACGGCAGGCTTCCCACGATCATCGCATTGATCGCCATGTTTTTTGCAGGCAGTGTGATCGCCCCGCTGCAATCTGCCGTATCCGCGCTCCTACTGGTCGGAGTGATCGTGCTCGGCGTGGCAATCACCTTTCTGGTGTCCCGGATTCTGTCCGGTACGGTACTCAAGGGCATCCCTTCCTCCTTCGCACTGGAGCTGCCGCCCTACCGCCGCCCCCAGATCGGCAGGGTTATCCTGCGCTCGGTATTTGACCGCACCCTATTCGTGCTTGGGCGGGCGGCTGCGGTTGCCGCCCCGGCAGGCCTGATTATCTGGCTGTTTGCCAATATTGAGATCAGCGGGCAAAGCCTGCTGCTGCACTGCGCGCAATTCCTCGACCCGCTCGCACGGCTGATGGGCCTAGACGGTGTGATCCTCTTCGCTTTTATCCTCGGTTTCCCCGCCAATGAAATCGTCATCCCCATTATCCTGATGTCTTATATGGCGACCGGCCATCTGATTGATTTTGAAAGCTATAGCGCTTTAAAGGAGCTTCTTGTGGCAAATGGATGGACCCCATTGACCGCAGTTTGCACGATTCTTTTCTCTCTGCTGCATTGGCCCTGCTCCACCACCTGCCTGACCATCCATAAGGAGACCGGAAGCTGGAAGTGGACTGCCGCCGCTATGCTGATTCCAACGCTCATTGGAATGGGCGCCTGCATGCTGGTTACCATGTTAGCGCGAATCACAGGCCTGGTATGAGCCATTTGACCTCAAGGGTTCAACTGAACGGCCTTTACTCCGCTTTTTGCGGAGCGCAAGCAATACCGGGCTGCACGCCAGCTATCTGTTGGCAACGCGCAATTCCCCGCCGAAGGATCTCCAAAGAAGCTTCCCGGCTATAGGTCCACTCCCCTTCCGGCATAGAGCGAACAAAATCCGAGAACGCAAAACACAGGCTCTGCTCCTCAAGCACAATACTTGCATACAGCTGTGCTGACAGGTCGTGCACCTCAATATTTGCCTTCTCTGTATCCATGCAATGCAGTGAAAAGCTCTCTGAGAAAGGGAACAATGCTTCATTGACAAAATACAGGGCCACTTTCCCTTCCAGCACCTTTTCATAGAACCGGTTTAGAAGCTCCCAGCGATCCTGTGGAGAGACAGCATGCGCATAGGCGGGCGGAAACGCGCAAAGCCTCCCCTCATCAATAAAAAGATTCAGCCCGCGCTCCCAGCAGATACTTGTGATACACGTTAGATAAG
Organism: uncultured Oscillospiraceae bacterium; assembly: GCA_900552985.1. Taxonomy (GTDB): domain Bacteria; phylum Bacillota; class Clostridia; order Oscillospirales; family Acutalibacteraceae; genus Fimivicinus; species Fimivicinus intestinavium. The sequence goes on along the minus strand of USBP01000002.1, from coordinate 3,118 downwards.
GGGATACCGAATCATAATAGGCGTTGAGCTGCTCTGCCAGCGCATCCGTCCCCTTTTCCTCATGATTCACACAGCGCATCAAAATATCCTTCGTCAGAAAGGGTCCAAGGCAGGGCTGCAGTTCCATTGAAAAAATCTGGCAGGGCGCCTCCAGGTTATAAAAGCGATGGCCTGCTGCAATCATTTCTTCCGCCGTGCGCGCCTGATACACAAGAGGACGCGAAAACTGGGCCGCACGCTCAAACCGCTCCTGATAGACTTTTAAAAGCTCCTGGTTGCTGATAAGCGCCACCGTCTCCAAATCTTGAGAAAGCCAGAGCAGCCGGTTGTGTGTGTAGAGGTAAAACGCAAAAGGTGCAGAGCTATCCGCATACGGCGGGGCGTCACTGTAGTAAAAGCTGGGGCGATAGGCTCCCCCCGGCGCCAGGCAGAAGGAAAGCGCTCCAAAAAGCGCCACCAGGTTGCTCAAGCTTGACCCCGTATCCTTCGTGAAGGGAATGATATGGCGCAATTCCATTCTGCCGCCCCTGCTGAGATACAGCCCGAGCAAAATGCGGCGGAGAGTGTTTTGGTACAGGAAGGCATTCGTACACACAGATGGATTCTCCTGTAGGCAAAGCTCCTCGCTGAGCGATTGATACAGGGCCTTTTCTACCTCAAACGGCCCTTGGAAAATCCGGATGCCCTCCTCAGGCAAGGAGCGGAAGCCGGCAGGATTCATACTCGTCTGAAAAGAATCGGAATGGTGAAGGTGCTCTAACTGTGCCAGCCCGGAAAGCTGTTCTTTCAAAAACGCCCTCCTGTGGTAGGTCCATTCTCCTACACAGCTGACATAGTAACTATGCGAAAACTGCGCCTGCTCCTGCACCGTAAGCGGCAGAGCGGCAAGCAGCCGCTGAAAATCCGCCTGAGCAGGGATCCCTTTCCCCCTCACATACCCCGTCAGCGTTTTCTCCGGAATTCCTGACCGCATCGCCAACGTCCGTATATCCCACTGCCCATCTAAAAGCAGGCGTTTCAAGCATTCTCCAAAATCCGTCATGCCATCATCCTCCTTCAAAGCCCCGCGAATGCTTTCCCTACTGGGAGAAAGGCATCAGCTGGCGCAAAATGCGCTCCGATTCCCGCTCTGTATAAACCAGCCCACTCTCCGGCAGGCCGTATACGAAATCAAAAAGCGCCTTACGCAATGTTTGTTCCTGAACCATAACGCTGACATTTCCCGCACGGGCCGAGGCAGAAGAAAAGAACATACAGTTCTGCTCTCCATTGACAAAAAGAGAAAGACCATCAGGGAAGCGGAACCTGGAGGTATCCATCAAATAAAGGCGAATACGCCCTGCGCGCGTGAGCTCCAGGATCTTCTCTAAAGCATAGGCTCTTGCAGCCCCGTCAAACGGTTGAATAAATTGCTCGGAAAAAGGAAAAACAAACCCTGTCTGCAAAAATCTGCGCACACAATCTACCGTTAAAATAACCACCGCCTTCTGCACAATACCCGCCAGCTTTTCATAGTGCCGGCAAAGGCTCTCAAACGCCCGATAAGCCTGTGGCTTGACAAACCGCCCTGCATAGCGCAGCAGCTCCGGCGTGCTGCAAAACACAAGGCAGGCAACGCTGCCGGACACAATATGGTACGGCGCCCGCCCCCCTTTCTCGAAGAAGGTTTTTGCCATACGGTAGCGTGCTTGCGCAGATCCCGCGCGCCACAGGAAAGGCTCTGCAGCGGCCAGCGCGCTTCGGAAACGTCGCTCATAGCACGCCAGCGCCTCCGGTTCCCGTAGCAGCGCTGCGACCTTCAAATCCTCTGAAAGCGACAGCACGCGCTCATCCGCGATGAGATAGGAGCAGAACAGCGAAACAGGATCAGAATAGCGGGAAACATTTTCATAATAATAAAAGGGCCGATAACCGCTCCCTGGTGAAACACTGAAAAGCAAAGCGTCAAAAAGCATGGCCAGATTATGCATCTGATCCCCCATGCTTTTATGCAGCCGGATCAGGTGCGTAATCTGCAAGTGCCCCTCCTGCTGCAAATAAAACTGCAAAAGCAGCTGAACGGCATAGGCAGGGCAGGCAAGCATATTGGTGTATAAAGCGGGCTCTTCCCGGCTGCGTATTTCTTCCAGAAGGAGCCGGCGGATCATCCCCTCCACTGCATATTCCCCACGCACGCAGGCAAGCGAATCCTCCGGCGGGTGAATTTCTTCAGCGATTTCTTCCGCATCAGCTGCCGGCCACGGGCGATAAGCCGACACGTCATAAAAATGTTCCAGCCTCTTTTGAATATAGCGCCCGCGTTGAAATACCTCTTCGCCATTTCTTAAAATATGATAGGTCTGTTCCAGCAATTCTTTCTCCTGCGGCAGCAGGCGCAACGCTTTTAAAGCCTTGTGAAAAAAGGCGGCGCTTGGAACCAGCTGCCCTTTCAAAACCCTGTGCAGCGTTGGTCGGTCAACGCCCGCCTCCTGTGCAAAGCCATAAACAGAATATCCGTTTTCATGAAGCATTTTTTCTAAAAGCATGCTGAAATCAGACATCAGTTCCGCCTCCCTGTCATTTTGGGCCGGTGCGTATGCGGCTATCAAATTTATTTTACCACAGTTCACGCCACAGGTTGCTTTTTCTCCCCCAAACGAGTATGATGAATATAACATAAGTAAGGGGGGAAATTCTTTACTTATGGGTGTGGCACACAGGCCATACACCGTTGCGTGCCTGCCGGGCACAAAGAGCCGCTGCGTTGGGGGGCGCTGCGGCTCTCTCTTTTTATCGGAAAAACCGTTTGCCCTGCCCTGCGTTTTCGCCGGATAAGGCAAACGGTTTTTAATCGGATGATACGCCTGCGGCCCCGCTTTCCATTGCTGCGCCATCACCGGCTTTTTTAGCGGGAACCGACCCTGCAAATTGGCTGTTATACAGGCTGGCATAGAAGCCGCCCTTGGCCAAAAGCTCCTGGTGGTTGCCGCTTTCCACCACGTCGCCGTCCCGGAGGACCAGAATCAGGTCTGCGTTGCGAATGGTGCTGAGCCGGTGGGCAATGACGAAGGAGGTGCGGTTTTCCGTCAACCGGTCCATGGCCTCCTGAACCAGGGCTTCGGTCCGGGTATCCACAGAG
>USBP01000001.1 GCA_900552985.1 uncultured Oscillospiraceae bacterium | reverse complement strand
GGAAAACACCTCCGGCTCGAAAAAGGAGGCGGCATAGTAATGGGATACCGTCTCTACCTCCCCTTCATCCAGCAGGAGGGCGGCCTTGATCAGAGCCTCGCCGTATCCGGTAGAGCAGGAGTGGACGATCTCGACGCCCTCGGGCAGTTTGCTGTAAATGTCTTTGATCGCGTGGATGGTCGTGCCCAGCGGGTCTCCCTCGTTATTGTGGTAGAAGGAATACAGCAAGGTGCCGTCCTCGCCTACCAGGGCGGCCTTGGTGGTGGTGGAGCCGGCATCAATCCCAAGGAAGGCCTTGCCTGTATAGGTGTCCAGATCCTTAACCGGAACCTGATGCTTCGCGTGGCGCTCGGCAAATTCCTTATAATCCGCCTCGCGGGAGAATAGGGGCTCCATGCGGTCTACCTCGAACTCCATCTTGATCTTGCCTTCCAGCCGGTTCTGCATCTCCTGGAGAGAGACATCCAGATCCTTTTTCGAGTTCATAGCAGATCCGATCGCCGCAAACAGATGCGAGTTGACAGGCACGATGGCGTGCTCGTCATCCAACTTAAGCGTACGTACGAAGGACTCCTTAAGTTCAGACAGGAAATGAAGCGGCCCTCCAAGAAACGCTACGTGTCCCCGGATTGGCTTGCCACAGGCAAGTCCGCTGATCGTCTGATTAACGACGGCCTGGAAGATGGAAGCGGCCAGATCCTCCTTGGAAGCCCCTTCATTGATCAGAGGCTGTATGTCTGATTTGGCAAATACTCCGCATCTTGCGTGCCCCGATCAGCTCACTGATGGAGGAGGCTGCGAGCAATAAAATCAAAATACAGGCGGCAATCTGGACGACAGACGCATATTCCGGTTTATACTGCTTTAAAACAGCGCACAACAATGCGCAGATCATCGCAATAGCGACAATTTGAATGATCCCCATCATTTTTACAACCCAAAAATTGATTTGATATAGCTAAACAAATTTCCGATCTGTGGAACGATCATCATCAGAACGACTACCAATCCTGCAAGTGTTGTAATCATGGCGTATTCCTCTCGTCCGGAGCGGGAGAGCAGCTGGTTGAGCACAGCGACAATAATGCCGATTGCCGCAATTTTAAAAATAAAATTTACGTCCATAGGTGATTGCCCTTCCTTTCACTGAAATGGGGGCGCCAGTGTCCCAGTTTACAGAAAAAGAATCCATATCAGCAGCCCTCCCAATACGCCAAGGCTCGTATATAACTTTGCGTATTTGTTTTTCCATTCCCGCGCCTGTGAAAGCCTCTCTTCAAATAGGCGGGCATATAGCCCGCAAAGGCTGAGCTGTCCCTCTAAATCCGTTGTGCCTAATTGCGTACCAAATGCCTGAAGCAATGAGATATCCTCCCGGCGCAGCGTTCTCTCCGCACACTGCCTTTTTAGCGCACGGCTCCATGCACTTGGAAAAGCGACGCCCTGCTCACACATTCGTCCGCATAGCTGTAAAAAAGGCAGTTCGGACAGCTCGCCATGCCTCATAATATGCCGCATCAGCTCGCGTACAGGCGTGCGGCAGTAGGCCAGTTCGCTGTTTATCAGGCCGAGCAACAGCAGAATCTGCTCCAGCGCACGGATTCTTCTAGCTGCCCCTGCGCTATAATATTGGCCCATCCAAATGCAAGCGGCAAGAACGCAGCACATCCCCACATATTTCATCCGTGATCTCCTCTGCCTTGTAGACTTGCGCAATTCGACCCGGCGCCCCGCTTCCGGACAGCAGGACGATATGATCAAATGCGCCGGTCTCCAACAAACGCTTTGCCTGCGGGCGGCGCAGCAGCTCCTGTACAGACGCCGCATGAATGCTCGCAATAAATTTGACCCCTGCGTTAACGCCTGCTTCAATGGCCTGTATTTCCTCCAGATTTCCTACCTCGTCGCAAATGATTATCTCTGGCGACAAGCTGCGCAGGGCGTTGAGAATGGCTTCTCCTTTCGGATAGCCGTTTAAAATATCGCAGTTATACCCCAGATCATTCTGCGCAATTCCCTCGTATACAGCCGCGATCTCCTCTCGTTCATCCACCACCGCGACACGGTGAGTTTCACAGCCGTTGCCAATGGAGAGCTGGCGTGCCAGATCCCGCAGCAGGGTCGTTTTGCCACTGCCCGGCCCCCCTGCGAGAAGGAGACTGGGAAGCTCCTTTTGAAAAAGCCTTGCAACCAGAGGATCGGCTGCGCCGAGCACTTGGCGTGCAATGCGCAGATTGATGGAGGCAATGTCATGCACCGCTTTCGTTCGACCGTTTTCACATACCGCTGTGCCGCAGAGCCCCGCCCGGTGTCCTCCCGGCAGCGTAACATAACCGTTGCAGATGCTATCCTGACAGCTATGTATGGAGTAGCCGCAAATTGCCTGAAAACATTCCGTAACCTCTTCCTGGCTGGCCCGTACAGAAGCCGTCGAGAGAATATAGCTCACCCGCCCGCCCTGTGTGACAAAGCACGTCCCATTTAATCCAATTAACAAAATGGGTTGACAGCTTCTCAGCCGGATCTCCTGTACTTGCGCTTTGACCTGCTCCGGAATCTGCTCTAAAACACCCCGCAGACGTGGACATAAAATAGAAATCGCTTGTTCATAGGGGGCTGTCTCTTTCTCCTGCATAGTGGATTCCTGCCTTTCTCACAACGATTTGAAAAACACGATGCATAGAAGCATCGCCTTTTCTATTCGTATGAATCCTTGTCCCTGTTTAGAACCATCCAGCGTGCTGCTTTCATCCATCTATATGCCGGGGAAGAGACATTTATCCATAAAAAATGCGCAGCCTGCCTATGGCAGGCTGCGCGGCCAGATAGCAAGAAACGAATGGACGCTAGGACGCTTTATCTTTTCGGAAACGGCGGCAGCTTCTCTGCAAGCAGCAAAAGCCCTCCGCAGCAGCAAGATTGAGCACAGGGAGCAAAAACAGCAGATATCGCGCTTTCCCCTCCCATAACAGCAGAAACATCAGCACGCCGATTACCATCATCACAGTGAGCCGGAACCGCCAACCATCCGGATGGCGTGTGAAAAAGACACTCCCTGCCAAAAGGGAAAAAAGCAGCAACGACTGAACCGCCTGTTCCAAGGCAAGATAGCCTATTACCATAGGGCTGTGGCCATTTTTGAAAAGAGCATACCGCTTCAATGGGGCCTGCGCCAGCTTGCCCGCCACCTGATAATCCCCTGTGCACAACATGAGCTCGAGCTTATCCAGCAGGAACGGGAGGTAGCCGTCCGTGCGAACCCGCTCCACAAAACGTTCGGCAGTTTGCTCCTGCCGCTGCGCATAAGTAGAAATAGAGCGGGTAAACAGATCATCTGCCTCATAGTAACCGCCGACTGTTTCCCGGTTTGCCCCCATCATCAGCCAATGCGTCATCGGATAGGTATACCGGTCGTCATGGAGCTCGCCATAACCGGCTGCTTTTGCAACCAGGCCAGTGCCCGTTACAGCAATCAGAAAACCAGCCAGCAATAAAAGGATGACACCCCCTTTATGAAGCGCAGCCCTGCGGCGGGATGCAGGGGCACTCTCTGCATCCCCCGCCTCCGTATGGTCAAAAAGCAGAAACAGGAGCAGAGCAATCAGCCCAATCGCAGCAATGGATTTGATGCGCAACCCCAGCCCCGCCATAAAACCGCTGCCCGCATACAGAAACACCTTTCGTATTTTTTGCCTGCGCGTTTCAAATGGAGCTCTGCGCGCATACAACCAGAGCACGATCGTCCATACAGGAAACGGGAGCGCCAGCGTATCCGTATAACAGATCGGCGCGTATAAAAAGAGAGGAAAACTGAGCAGGCAAAGCACCAGAACCTTTAGACCAAAATGCGGGCCGCGGCTATATTTTCCAAACAGATAGGCCCCATAAACCGCAAACAGAATATGAGCCACATTGAGCACATAGCTTACGCCATAGGCTACCGACATAGACTGCGTGTGAATCAGGCGCATCCAAAAGGTTAAATACAGCAGCGGATAAATTTGAAATGGATAACGGGAAAAATACGGCATATCAGTAAGCGCTCCATCTCTGGATAGCTCCAATGCCGACCGCAGCAGCACGCCATAATCCCAACCGGCTGCAATAGAGAAAAAGGAAATGCTCAGGATGCACAAAAGGCCCGCCAGGAGCATCATGCAGAGCGCTGCCCACCTGACCCGTTTCTCCGGCAACCAGTCAATGGCGCGAAAAATCCACCGCCAACCGCCAGCAGTGCCGCAACTGCACAAACGCCCCGGAGTACTGTCCGATCCCACCACTGCCCAACAGTAGTATCAGGAAACAAAACCCGAAAAGCCGCATAACCAAAAAACAGGCTGCCAACTACTGCAATTGCCCACCGGTAACAAAAAGCCAGGGGACGCCTTCGGGAGGAGCGAAGCCGCCCGTTTCCGTTGTCTATGCTCATTCGCCCTTTTCTATCCTTTCCCTCCTGGAATTTTGTTTTATTATCCCATATACAAAAAGAGAATGCAAGCGCTTTTCCTCCCGGTTCTTTTCAAAAACGGCCGATTTGCTTTTTCGGTTGGAAATGGATATAATATAAAGCGTTCCTGCATTCAACAGAAAAACTGCTTTATGCTTTACCGGCGCCGCTGGGAGGATTCTGAAGCGAAACTGCCTGTAGAGAGAGGGCTCGAGGCATCTGATCCCCGACTTTTCCGCACCGGTAGATAGAGCAAAAATGGGTGAGGTGTGTCATATGCACGACGAAAAAAGAGTAACTGCACGCCCCAAAAAGCCAAGCAAAGCCATGATCGCGGTAATCGCTGTGCTCCTTGTGCTCCTGCTGCTGGTAATTGTCGGCGTTGTGGTAGGCAACCGGTATCTGAACAAAATCAATATTGATACAGAAGATCCCAGTGAACGTACAACGCTGCAAATTGACCCCGAGGTAAAAAAAGAAGAGGAAGAAATCAAACAAAAAATCCCTCAAGAGCATGTTCAGGACTTTGAAACCGCTGATGAGGCGATTGACAGAAACCTGGGCACCGGAACGATATGGTATCACAAGGATGTATATAATCTCCTCCTGATCGGGAGCGACACCCGCAACCCCCAATACTACTCTCGTTCTGACTCCATGATTTTGATCTCTGTGAATAAACAGGCGAAGCAGATAAAGATGGTTTCCCTCCTGCGTGCCGCTTATGTCGGTATTCCCGGCCATGGTAATGCGCGGCTTAACGCGGCCTATTCCTATGGGGGGCCGCAGCTTTTGATCGATACAATCCACAAAAACTATAAAATTCATATCGATAACTATATCAGCGTTGATTTCACCGCATTCCAAAAAATTGTCGATATCCTGGGAGGAATCGATATCCAACTGACGGATGCGGAAGCCGAAGCGCTTGCAGCAGATTTTGAGGCTGCCGGGTTGCCTGTTCCAGATGGCGCGGGCACCTATCATATGGATGGCGCAACGACGCTAAAATATGTCCGTTTGCGCAGCATTGACTCCGACCGCAACCGGACGCAGCGCCAGCGCAATGTGCTGAACATTATCGCCGGCAAGGCGAGATCAATGAGCGTCAGCCAGGGCTTAGAGCTTCTGGATGAGATCCTTCCGCTGGTAAAAACAGATATGAGCAAATCCACCATCGTATCCCAAGCGGCCAATGCGATGCGCTACCTCCAATGGAACATCTCGCAGGACACCATTCCGCACACGTATCCAAAGCTCGTCAATATTGATGGCACAGAGGTTTTGCTGCTGGACTGGGACCAAACCGTCAGCTATATTCACAGCCTCCTCTACCCTGGTTTACAGCCGCAGAAGTTGCCCTCCTGAAGTCGAGCCTTCAAAGAGATACAAACACCGCCCGGGTAAAAATCCTGACCGGGCGGTGTTTCACACTCTTGCAACTCTCCACTTCGGTTGCACAAGCGATAGCTGTTTTTTTACAGGAATAACGGAGAGCAGCATCTTAACATTTAAGTTGCCCCGTTTCAAATCAAACGGATCATTTTACAAGAGATTTCATCGGTCAATAAAAACGCCATGCAAAATGCAGAAAACACTTTGCATGGCGTTTTGACGTTTTGATTTGTGGGAAATCACTTAATAAAATAAAGCAGCAACGTCCCCGCCAGAGCGATGACAAAAAAGCCAATGGAAATGTATTTCGTCCATTTAGCAAGCTTCGCTTCAATCGTGCGGCCCTTATTCTTACCAAAAAACGTTTCCGCTCCGCCTGCGATTGCACCAGACAAGCCGGCTGAACGGCTTTCCTGCAACAAGACGACAATAATAATCAGAATAGAAGAAATAATCAGCAATACACCCAAAATGATTTGAAGTGCGGACATTGGAAAAATCCCCCGTTCCATACTAATTTACCGGACTAGTTTAACATAGTGCCAGTAAAAAAGCAAGCTTTTTACAGGGCAAAAAAACAAAAACAGCTTGAAAACTCGCATTTTTCCGCTCGGACCTTTTGGCGCAGCCAATACCCAGGATTTTATCAGGAATGAAGCAGCACTTCGTGCCCCGTCCTGCCGGATTCATAAATCGCATCCAGAATACGCATGAGCGTCACACCGTCTGACGCTGGGGCGATGCATTCCGCCCGGCCGCGAACGCAATCAATAAAATGGCTGATCTCGTTGGCAAATAGGCCGTCGAAGCTCAAGGCCGTATCCTGGTCAAAATCGACGTTGACGAGGTAACCGTTCACATCGGAATAGAGATGCACCTGCGGATCAAGCTTCGCCCCGGCCTTTGAGCCAAACAGCTCGATCTCTCCGGAATCCTCCTTGATATTCAGGCTGAAGGCCGCCTCTACGTGCAACACGGCGCCGTTATCAAAACGGATCATTGCGCTGGCTAGATCCTCTACATCAAAAACATCGTCTCCAGATCTATCCGAAGCGCTGTATCCGCCCTGCTTTTTAATCTGCGGGCGGTTGAGAAGCTTTTGGAAAGTAGCCCCATAGACCGAAACCGGCTGCGGATTGCCCATCAGGTAACGCACCAGATCGATTATATGTACACCCAAGTCGATCAGCGGACCGCCGCCGGAGCGCGCCTTCTCCCCAAACCAGCCGCCCGGGCAGCCATTGCGGCGCAGGTATGTAGCCTTGGCATAATAAAAATCACCGAAATAACCGGCATTTACAAAATCCCGAATCGTGGCGCAATCATTCCCAAACCGGCGCACAAAACCAATTTGCAGAATTTTGCCCGCCTTTTCAGCCGCCTGCTGCATGCTGAGCGCTTCCTGGGCGTTCAAAGCCATCGGCTTTTCGCACAGCACATGCTTGCCCGCCCCCAGCGCGGCGATCGTGCAGGGCGCATGCGCGCTGTTCCAGGTACAGACGCTCACAGCGTCAATCTCCGGTAGAGCGAGCAAATCTGCCATATCCGTAAATGCACGCTCCTGCGGAACGCCATATTGCTCCGCCATGCTGTGCACGCGCGCCGGGTTGATATCGCACAGCGCATAGAGCTCCACGTTTTCGTTTTTCAAATATGCCCGGATATGCTCATGGCTGATGCTGCCGGTGCCAATTACGCCGACCTTCCACTTCCGCTTCAAAGTAAATTCCTCCTTATAGAGCCGCAATCTGCCCCTTTAGAAAATCAACCGCCTTGGAGATGTCCGCCGCCGGATTCTCTCCCACCTCGCGCTCAATGGTCAAAAAGCCGTGGTAGCCAATCTCATCCAGCGCCCGGAGATAGGCCGGGAAATCCACACTCCCCTCGCCCAGCGGCACTTCCAAAAACGATTCGCCGAGGCCGGTAACATCCTGCTCGATTCCGTAAACGATCTCCGGCGCTTTATAAAAGAGCTGGCGCCCATCCTTTGCGTGGGTGTGGACGATATAATCCTTCAGCGTATAAACTGCCTGCACTGGGTCGTCGCCAGTGACCATGACGAGATTAGCCGGATCCAGATTGACTGCAACGCCGGTGGAACCGAGGCTATCCAAAAACGCTTTGAGGGTGACAGCCTTTTCCGGCCCGGTTTCAATGGCGAAATGCGCCTTTAGGTTATCGGCATACTGGCTCAGGGTGAAGCAGGCCTCCTGCATCACCTGATAACGGTCGCATCCCGGATCATCCGGCACAACGCCGATGTGCGTAGTGACGATATCCGTTTCCAAATCCTTTGCAAGCTCCAAAATCCGCTTGGAGCGCTCAATTTTTTCCACATTGCGCTTCGCATCGATAAAGCCGCCGCTGCCGAGATCACCGCACAGGGCGGAGACCACCAGGCCGTGGGATTTGATAAAATCCAAAAGCTCCCGCCGCGCCGGGCCGCTCAGGTTCTCCGGCGCCATCTCGCCGGAAACGGAATAGAGCTGGATGCCTTGCGCGCCAAGCTGCGCCGCTTTTTTGATTCCCTCCCGGACGCCTGCCCGGAAAGAATCGACAATCACGCCAATTGAAAACTGTGCCATGGAAACCCTCCTAAATTGATAAAAATTCAGACGCTTGCGGTCTGTGATCTGTCGCTTGATAATACCGGAAGCGTGGAGCCGCCGTATGGCATGGCAATCACCCGGGCGTCTTCCCCCATCGCACGGAAAGCTTCCGCCATTGCGTCCTCCAGCGTTGCAAAGGGCTCGAGGTGAATGCGCCGCACAAACTCCGCCGGCAAATCGCTGACAAAGAGGATACGGCATTTCTCCAGCACCATAGCAATCGCGGCTGCCTTGTGCCCGCCGAGCTCAAACTCACGGTTGATATGATCAATCATATCGCGGCTCTTCTCGTGGCCCAGCATCCATTTTTCAAATGTGGACTCGCCCAACCCCTCGCCTGCCGCAGCAAGCCAGACGATCACACCTCCATCGCGCACGGCATGCTTGGCATTGTCAAGCGCCTTCTGGGCCTGATAAAGATTTAAATCCTTGGGAAAGCCGCCAGGCGAGGTGATCACAATGTCCGCCTTTGCGGGAATTTCCACTTGATACATTTTGTCGAGGAGGCGGCAACCTGCGCGGTGCGCCTCAATATAATGGCCCGCGACGCAGTGGCGGATCTTCTTATGCTCGTCGAGCACAACATTGACGATAAAATCAATATGGACGAAAGAACCTACCTCGTCAATATCCAGACGTACAGGATTGGTCGCCAAATTGCCCGCATGTGCGCGCTCATCCACCATACGTTTATGATTTGCCTGGATCGCATCATGCGTGGAAACGCCCGGCATAATCGCTTTCGCGCCGCCGCTGTAGCCTGCGAAATAGTGGTATTCAATATTTCCCAGGCAAATGATGCGGTCCGCCTCGGCAACGGGGGTAAAAATATCGATTGGCGTGCCGTTTTGAGAGGTGCCGAGATGTGTATAGTCCCTGCATGCGTTCAGGCAGGCAAAACGGCGGTACATCTCCTCCCCCACCGCCTGCTTCATTTCCTCGGGCGTCATTTCCCGGTGGATGCCCAGCGCGAACACAACCGTAACATCCTCATCCCGCACACCGGCGAGCGAAAGCTCCTGCGCTACATGCGGCAAAACGGCATAGGTCGGCATCGGCCGGGTAATATCGCTTGTGACAATTGCGATTTTTTCACCGGGCTTCACGATCTCCCGGAGCCGTGGCGTGCCGATTGGAGCTTGCAGCGCACGCATAACCTCCTCCTCTCCGGTAAGAGCGGCGGGCGTTTCGTTTGGAGTGAGGATATCGATTAGGTTTTCATCCGGGATATCATAGTGCAGTGTTGTTTTATCATAGCCAAATGAAAGATGCATGGCAAACCCTCCATAGATCATCGTATCTTTCGCCAGGATATCGTCTGATCTTCATTCTAAAACAAAACAGGCAGGGATACAAGACCCCTGCCCAATAAAATTTATGGCCTTTAGAAACAATTGGCGCGCTCATATGCGCCCTCCATCGCGGCGACAAGCGCCAGCTTTTTACCGGACATGAAGCGCACCATTGCGCCGCCCGCCGTGCAGACATAATCGACCTTTGCAATATCTGCAAGCCTGGTAGCGGAGCTGACCGTATCGCCGCCGCCGATCACGGAATAGCCGGGCGCATTGGCGACGGCATTCCAAATTTCGCGCGTACCCGTTTCAAACAGCGGATTTTCATACACACCCGCCGGGCCGTTGGCAAAAATCGTGCCTGCCTGCGCGATCCGCTCACCGTAGGCTGCGATCGTTTTTGCGCCTAGGTCACAGAAGGAGGCTTCTACCGGCAGAGCTTCCACATCGATCTCTGCCCGCTTCCCCTCCCGCTCAAAAGCGAGATCCTGCGGCAGCTGAAACACCTCGGGGAAGCGGCGAAGCAGCTCCTTCGCCTGCTCGACAAAGCACCAGAGATCGCGCGCCTTCAAAAAGTCCTCCGTTGTTTTGCCAAGCTGCACCCCTTTTGCAAGCAGCATCACCTGACCGGTCACGCCGCAGGTGAGAATTTGATCCGCCGTGCCGTTGGCGCACACGGCCTCCATCATGCCGAACGCATCGGAGATCTTGGCGCCGCCCAGCACAAAAACTGCGGGCTTTCTTGCGCCGTGAAGAACCTGATAAAGCGCCCTGTATTCGTCGAAGAGCAGAAAGCCCGCAGCCGTTGGCAGCACCTCCTGAAAGGCGGTCATGCTCGGGCAGTTGCGGTGCGCGGCGGAAAACGCATCGTTGACATAGAGGTCAAACAGCGGCGCGAGCGTGCGCACAAGCCAGGTATCCAGCATTTCAGAGGGTTTGAGCTTGACCTCTTTTTCAAAGCCGCTGACCTCTTCGCAGAGATAGCGCAGGTTGCCCAGGAGGATGCACTCCCCCTCCCCCAGCGCCCGAACCGCCTCGCATGCGGCGGGGCCGCACACATCGTCAATATAGCGCACCTCGCGCCCCAAAAGGGCTGTAAGCTTCTCTGCATGCTCTCGCAGAGGGATCAGATTTTGATAATCGAGCGTATCGCCCTGGTGGGCGATGATTGCCACCTTTGCGCCGCCCTCGACCAGATAGCGCAGCGTCGGCATGCTTTTTTTCAGCCGGTTTTCATTGACAATCTTTTTGGTCTGCGGGTCGATGGGCGAATTGATATCCAACCGCAGGAGCACCCGTTTGCCCGTAACATCCATGCCGTCAAGCGGCGTCATTTTTATTTCCATTTTCCAATCCCCAGATAGCGGTTTGTTTCAGCAGTGCCGGATTCCCGGTCTTTCTGCATCCCCATGCAGGCGCGCACGCCATCCATCGTTTCCGGAATTGTTACACTCTCCTGCGGAATATTGATGGCAAACATGATATCGTCGCCTGTTTCAACAATGCTGTCCTCCCACAGGGCGATCTCATACATATCGCCGCGCGGATTGCCGAGGTCGCGCGCATATTTAAAGAGCGAGGCGTTGCCCAGGAAGCCCTCGTCGGTGGAGACGACGCGGATACGGGGATGTGCGTTGAAAGCTTTCAGCGCCATTTCCTTTGTGATCTTCTGTTTGCCATGCGCCACCACTGTGATGATATGGCCGTGCGTAACCGGCGTATGGATGAGAATGCCTGTGGCAGCTACGTGAGGCATAATCGTCATCAGATCGACCGCCTGATGGCTTGGCGCCTTGTCAATGCGCAGTGCATTCGTCAGGCCCCTGTGATAATCGCCCGGGTCCGCCACACGGCGCACGATCGTAATCGCCACACGCTCCATACCATAGGCGCGGTCAAGGCAATCCACAGCGCGGATAAGCCCCGTGGTGTTGCAGCTTGTCAGCTTCAGAAACTGCTTACCAACGCCCTTTTCAAAGTTCGCATAGCCGTGGAAGAACACATCCGCCACATCGTTTTTCTCGCCGCCCTGGAAGATGGCTTTTTTGCCAGCCTGCTCATACAGAACGCGGTTTTTGGCTCCGACACCGGCATTTGTCGCATCAAGCAGCACGTCGCATTGCTCAATGAGATCAGCAATCGTGCCGGAAACCGGAATGCCAAGCGCTTCAAACTCCGCCCGATGATCCTCCACGGAGAGATAGAGCGCATAGGGCATGCCCTTTTCCTTCAAAGCGCGTATGGCGAGGGTCGGAGCCACATCCGCCACACCGACAAGCTCCATATCGCCCTGTAAGGCCACGCCATCCGCCAAACGCTGGCCGATGGTGCCATACCCGACGACGCCGACTTTCACTTTATCCATGAGAGAAACGCCTCCTTCAAAGATGTAAACGTTTGCGTTATTATGATAGCACAAGCGACGCATGAAAACAACAAAAAATTTCCAAGATACAGAAATTATCCGTTTTAAAGCCGAAGGCCCTTCACATCCTTAATGCGAGACAGAATGACCCGGCTGCTTACCTGCCGCACGCCAGGTAAACAGTCAATTTCCTGGCGCAGCAAACGTTCCAGATCCTCCTGCGATGAAGCAACCGCATGCACATGAAGGCAGCATGGCCCGGTCATGCGGTAAATCTGCGTCACTGTTTCATTGTGATACAAACGCTGCACAATCTCCTGCAAACAGACTGGATCCGCCTCTATCTCGAAATAGCAGGATATGGCCCCGCTGATTTTTTGCGGATTGATAATTGTAGTATATTCCTCAATAATCCCTTTTTTCTCCAGCGCGTCGATCCGCGCTTTCACCGCAACGCGTGAAATCCCGACCCTTTCCCCAATCTCTGAATAGGAATAGCGGGCGTTTTCAATTAAAAGGGATAAAATTTTTTGATCCAACGCATCCAATTGATCCAGATACATACGCATCGCTCCTTTCCTGACCATTTTATCATAGCATGTTTGAAGTAAAAAAACAATTAGTAAGATAAAAATTGATATTTGATCTATTTTATGCTATTATTATAATCAAATAGTAATAATTTTCTTTCTAAAAGGATGTGAAGCCAATGCATCAGGATTTAACCGCCGGCAGCATTACCGGAAAGCTTTTGCGGTTTGCCCTGCCGATGATGGCCGGTAATCTTTTGCAACAGCTTTATAATGTGGCGGATACATGGGTCGTGGGGCGTTTTTTAGGTGCAGATGCGCTTGCCGCTGTCGGCTCCTCTTATACGCTGATGACCTTTTTGACCTCAATCCTTCTCGGCCTCTGCATGGGCAGCGGGGCGGTATTTTCCATCCAATTTGGCAGAAGGGATCACGAGCGGCTCAAAAACAGTATGTTTCTCTCTTTTTTACTGACCGCCGCGCTTACCCTGCTGCTGAATCTCATCTCCTTCTGCGGGCTGGACTGGATCATTCGTGTGCTTCAGGTGCCCAATCAGGTTGCTCCACTCATGCGGGAGTATCTGTGGGTCATTTTTTGGGGGATCAGTGCGACCTTCCTTTATAATTATTTTGCCGCCCTGCTTCGCTCCATTGGGAATTCTGCCACACCGCTTTTGTTTCTTGGGGTTTCGGCGGTTCTAAACATCATTTTGGATCTGATCTTTGTGCTGGAGTTTCACTGGGGCGTCAAAGGCGCCGCCATTGCCACTGTGCTTTCCCAGTTCGTATCTGGGCTGGGGCTTGCCAGCTATACGCTCTGCGCCTTACCGGAGCTGCGTATCAACAAACGGCATATGCGGTGGGATAGCAGTATCGCGAAGGAAATTTCAAGCCTTTCCCTGCTGACCTGTGTGCAGCAATCCATTATGAATCTTGGCATTTTAATGGTGCAGGGGTTGGTGAACAGCTTTGGCGCGGTTGTTATGGCGGCATTTGCGGCTGCGGTCAAAATTGACTCTTTTGCCTATATGCCCGTACAAGATTTTGGGAATGCCTTTTCCACCTTCATCGCGCAAAATTATGGCGCGGGAAAACAGGAGCGCATTCAAAAGGGAATCCGCAGCGCCGCCGCCTGTGCCGTCTTATTCTGCTGCGTAATCAGCACCGGGGTTTGCCTCTTTGCAAAACCGTTGATGGGGCTGTTTATCCAGCAAGACGAAAGGGAAATTATTGCGGCAGGAGTTCACTATCTGCGGGTGGAAGGCGCCTTTTATATTGGCATTGGTCTTTTGTTCCTTCTTTACGGATTTTACCGCGCGGTCAAAAAGCCGGGTATGTCCGTCATCCTCACGGTCATCTCCCTCGGCACCAGGGTCGCGCTCGCCTACACACTCTCTGCGATTCCCAAAATCGGCGTTACAGGAATTTGGGCTGCCGTTCCGATTGGATGGGTTCTGGCGGATCTGGTTGGAATATCATATTATGCTTATTGGCAAAAAAACAGGGCCTGGAAACATAAAAATCAGGAATCACCATCCAATTGAGCGCAAATTGTGATACAATGGCCTCAGAAAAGCACGAATATGTTCAGGGAGATGATGGATTTGTCACAAGGTATCTCAGCCAGGCGGCAGTATGATGCGCTCGATCTCATGAAATTTATTGTCAGCATTATGATCGTAGCCATGCACAGCAAGGCCCTTTCCGGAGCAGGTTCAGCTGCACAGTTCTGGCTGTGCCAGATTCCAGCACGGATTGGCGTGCCCTTCTTTTTTATTACTTCCTCCTTTCTGCTATTTTCAAAGCATCCAGAGCCTAATCGCTGCTTGGACAAAAAATCGTTTCAGCACTTTGTAAAACGCATCCTTTCCCTGTATGGGTTCTGGTTTTGCGTGAACCTCCCGTGGATTTTCTATGTGCGTATTTATGAGAAAGGGCTGTCGCTGCAAACTGTCGAGTCCTTTATCAAGCAGGCGTTATTCTCCTCTACTTTTAAGGGTTCGTGGTACCTGATGAGCACAGTATTTTCTGCCTGCTTTATCTATTGGCTGGGAAAAAAGCTTTCCACATCGAAGCTACTGGCGCTCTCTTTTCTAGTCTACGCCTTTTGCATTTCTACCAGCGCCTATAGCGGGCTGTTAAACGCAGAATTTTTACAAACCGTGAAAACGGTCTTCGTCTTTCCGCCCAATTCTATTTTAGCAGGCGTTTTTTACTTTACATTAGGTAAGTGGATTGCAGAGCATCAAGACGCGCTTTTTCGCATCTCCCGCAAATGGGATTTGGGATTGATCTTTTTGTTTTCTATTATCGCTTATGTTGAAATTTATCTGTTAAAATCTGCGAATGTCCTGGGAGAAACCGATTGCTTTGTCTCTTTAATTCCGTTATCGATTTTCCTGTTTCTTTTTCTCTGCACGTCGCATGTACGGATTCCGCGCTGCGCCACCTTACGCAAGGCCAGCACCGTCATTTATTGCCTGCATGGGATGTGTATCCCTGCGGTCGGCTTCCTGTCCACAGCTTTAGGATTTCAAGACTATTTTCTGATCCGGTTCCTCATGATTATTGCCATCTGCCTGCTTGCGACATTTGTGATTCTTCAGCTTGAAAAGATTCCCGCCTTTCGGTGGTTAAGGGTAGCGCACTGATGATTACCAGAGCTTCCCAAGTTGCGCTCATATCGCCTTCTCATGGCGGCCCAAGCGGTGTGGGCCGATCTTTCGACTGCGTGGGGTTCTGCCCTCCCACCCGGCTGCTATTCTTAGTAGAGTAAGCGGTAAAAGATATGCTTACGCGAATCAAAAAAATTTTCGGCACGCTGAATGGATTGTGCAAAGCCATTCGTATTAAGAGTGAAGTCAGAAATGACTATCCTGGTAATGCGGAGGAATTCATGTGAAAAAAAGATTCATCGGGACAATTGCAGTAATTGCGCTGCTATCCGTCGGGTTAACCAGCTCAATCGCCGCCGGATCAGGATCAGAACAGGACGACGGGAGAATGGGAAAGAAAACAGATCTATATTTACTCCTTAGGGCTGCTCGGTGACGGGTTTTTCCTCACTCTCGTGTTCTACAGAGATGAAGTTATTGCGCGGAGCATAGGCCCATCGCATTTCAAAGGCTTTTACTGCATCAGCTGGCGCATAGAGCTGCCCGCGCGCCCCCCGATATACCGGCGCCGGAAGCCGCAGTTCGCCGGAATCCGTCTGTGCAAGCGCGCTGCCCTCCGTTATGGTCAACGAATGCCCATAGACGCGCATTGTGGCCTGCCCCTTTGTTTTTTCCACATATCCTCCGATAAAGGCGATCAAAATGGCGAGCGGTACAAACCAGACGCCGTCTTTTTCTTCGCAGGGAGTATCCGCCTGGCAAAGGCCCGGATCCATCCCCTTGAATAAAAGTCTTGTCCGCCGGTAGACAGGCGCCACCGCATGGGGGAGAATGCTGTCCGCCGCCTTGTCGATTACACAGTGATCGACAATCCGGCCGTCATCCAGCACAGACGTTATCGTCAGGCGGCTGCCGTCCACCTCGACGACAGCAACCATAGAGCGATATTCCTCATGTGGGTAATAGGCCGCATGCCAGACCTTGGGCATCGTGTGGGAACCGGGCGGGTTTTGGTTTGAGTTGCCAAGCATGTAGTGGATCGTCCCCTGAGAGGGCTGGTCAAACAGTTCTTCATTCTTTAAAGGAAAGCTTCGGGAAAAATTATGCTCGTGGCCGGAAAACACGATGTCAAACTGCTCAAAAGCCTCCCGCATAACAGGATAGGCGTCATAATTCTGGCAATCAGCGCCGGAATAGCAGATTGGAAAGTGATAGGAGCCAAATTTCCACGTTTGACGGCACTGCTCCAAATCCCGAAGGACCCACTGCTTCACATCCTCCGGCCCGTTGACCCCCATGACGTTGAAATGCGCGTTGCCGTAATCAAAGGCGTAGTTCTCCGTTTTCCACCCGTCCGGCCCGTTGTTTGGATAGGAGCCCTCAAACTGCTTACAGAAAAATTCGCCTGGCTCCGCATAATAGCGGCCAATTCCATTGCGGTAATCCTGAAATCCCCTGTTGTCATGGTTGCCTTCCGTCATCATAAATGGGATGGATTCCGCAATGCCCACAAGGCCGCTGAACGCCCCGTTCCACTGCACCTCGTGCTGCCCGCAATCCGTGTTGTCACCGCCGGTGAGAATAAATCGTGCATCCGGGTGCTGCCGCAGCACATCCTTCAGGAAACGGTTAAAATTGGAATAATCCGGGCAGTCAAACGGCTCGCCCTTTTGCTGATCGGAAACGCATAGGAACTTAAAGTGGGTCAGGTGTTCCGGCTGCGTGGTAAAGGAAAAGATGTTGCTGCGATGCTCTGCGGAACCGCAGGTATAGCAATACGCAACGCCAGGCTCTAAACCGGTCAGCTTCGCCCAATAAATCCGGCTGACGTCGATATCGCTTTCAAAAACCTTTGCGCATGCCGGAGTGCGGTGATGTATGCCGCCCTCCTTTGCCCAATATTCCACATAGCCTTCCGTGATTTCTGTGCTGGTGCGCCAGGTGACGGTCATCGTTGTTTTTGCATCGCCGGAAATGCTGAGCATGATATGATCCGGCTGTGATGTGGAACCCCGGACCGGTTTTCTTTGTTCCATATCCTCACCCCTATTTATTTATTGTATTTATTATATCACCTCTCGTTTGCTTTGTCACCTTCCATTTCAAAATAACCGTAAAACAACAAAGCCCCCTCCGGCAAGATCATTCCTTGACCAGAAGAGGCTTTTGCTTGCTTATTCCGTTTTGAACTCCTGACTTAAGGGGATCATCCCACAGGTTTCCCCCAATGCTCCACCATTGAGCAGATATTGCTTAACAGAACGCTGCAAGCTGGTCTGCTCAGGGAATGCTGCGAAATTTCTGTCATGCCGATACCATAAAAAACGAATCGCCGCACGGGAATGATCCTCGCGTGTATAAACCCGGTCAAACAGTTTCTGAAACTGTAAAATACGCGAGCCGG
The DNA here is from genome assembly GCA_900552985.1 of uncultured Oscillospiraceae bacterium. Taxonomy (GTDB): domain Bacteria; phylum Bacillota; class Clostridia; order Oscillospirales; family Acutalibacteraceae; genus Fimivicinus; species Fimivicinus intestinavium. The sequence goes on along the minus strand of USBP01000001.1, from coordinate 7,561 downwards.
ATGGCAAAAGCTGTTTCAGGCGCGGATCCAGCAGCCACGAGCTCGTATAAAAGCCCTGAAAATCGAATTCCGGATAATACCTGGGAAAAAAAGCCTTTGCCTGGCGGATAGAATCCAGGCATGCTTCCCGATCCAGCGGCGCGCCCTTGGGAATATGGATATACAAAACATTCGCCTCATTGGGGATCGGGAGAGCCGCCAGCTCCTGCTGACCAAGCTTTCCACTGAGATCCACCCTGGAGAATTGAAATTGCAGCCGCCCAAGCTGAAACAGATTCATGGTGATATAATTTTTGGCCCAGCTGATCTCTGAAAAGCCCGGTACGCCAAATTCTACCCTGCCGTTTTCTGTCCAGCGGGTGATATCCTGCATCATATCGTAATAATACCGCTCCGGAATACCGTGCTCCTGATATCCGGCATAGGTATATTCCGCTGCGCAAAGCAGCACGGCGAGCACCAGCGGTGCATATTTGCGCCGGTTGAGCCGCAACAGCATCTCCAGACGAACGACGTCGTTTTGCCGGTACATCCTCTTGGCATGCGCTTCTATACGCGCCGGATGCTTTTTCATTTCCTGAAAGGCGAGTTCCCGATCCTCCTGCGGCAACTCTATTTTTTCACATAAATCCATCAAAAACGCGGTATTCAATATTAGAACCCCCTCTCATCCCGCGATGCGGCGGCGAAGGAACGCGCCGGGTGCAATGCAGCATCCACAGTCTATTTGAACGCGCATCATTGGGTGAGGCGCATTCTCCAGCAGCATACCCTCCTCATCATAAAGGGAACGCACTGTGATATCATACGGCGCTTTCCCTGCCTCCAAAACGCTCAGCGTTTCACCTTGGAAAAACCGGTTGCGCTGAACAGCTTGCAACAGGCCGCCCTGCATTCCTTCAGAAACGGCGGCGACCTCCCACTCCCGTATGTAGCCGCCGTTCTCAAAGATCTGTGCGTTTTCCTGCGGGGATTCAAAATAAAAGCCTGTGCAATACGCCCGGTGGCTGATTTTGGAAAGCTCCTCCAAAATCCATGGCTCCGGCTTATAATGCACACGATTCTCTGCATGCAGATAACCGTCGATTGCGCAGCGGTATGCATTTGTCACCACAGCCGTATAGTAGGCGGATTTTGCGCGGCCCTCGATTTTAAAGCTCGTCACACCCGCCTCCACAAGCGCCGGGATATGCTCGATCATGCACAGATCGCGTGCATTCATCAAATAGGTGCCGTCCGTATTCTCTTCAATCGGAAAATACTGTCCCGGACGTTTCTCCTCCACCAACGCATATTTCCAACGGCAGGGCTGTGCGCAGTCGCCGCGGTTGGAATCCCGCCCTGTCAGATAATTGGAGAGCAGGCATCTGCCCGAGAAGGAAACGCACATTGCGCCGTGCACAAAACATTCGATCTCCAGCTCACCGGGCGTGTGGTCACGCAGGCCACGGATTTCAGCAAGGGAAAGCTCCCGTGCTGTGACAACCCGTTTTGCTCCCAAAGCATACAATGCGTTGGCCGCAGCATAATTGACCACGCCCGCCTGGGTAGAGACATGAAGCTCTACCTCAGGCGCACAGCGCTTGGCGAGTTCCAATACGCCCAGATCCGTCACGATAAAAGCATCCACGCCGCAGGAGGCACAGTCCGTTAAAAAGGAGGGAAGCGCTTCTATCTCCGCATTGCGGGGCAGCGTGTTGCAGGTGAGATAGACCCGCACGCCGTTTTTATGGGCATATGCCACTGCTTCGCGCAGGCCATCCAGTGTAAAATTGGCAGGGGCGGCCCGCATGCCGAAGGCCGTCCCACCAAGATACACGGCATCTGCTCCGAAATGGACGGCAGCCTCCAGGCACTCTCTGTCTCCGGCCGGAGCTAACAGCTCCGGAACAGCGTTTTTCTTCCTCATGATCCACGCAAAGCCTCAAGCTGATTGGCCTCGTGGCCAGCCAGGGTCTTGGCCATATAAATTTTGCCGTTTTTATCATGATAGAAATAGAGATAATCCGTATCGTCGGGATACAGCGCAGCTTCGATCGCATCCGCGCCGGGGTTACAGATCGGCCCTGCCGGAAGCCCATCGCAAATACGCGTGTGATACCACTCGCGATAGGCAAAATATTCCCCATCGGATACGTTTGGCTTGATATAACGTTCCACATAAGCTCCGGTGGCATCGCACTCCAAGCGCATCCCACGCTCAAGGCGGTTGTGGATGACGGAGGAAACCAAGCCCATCTGATCGGCATCCGCCGCTTCCTTCTGAATGATCGAGGCGATGATGACGATTTCATCCACCGTCATGCCCAGCTCTTTTGCGCGCTCTTCATATTTGCTGGTGAATTTCTCCTCAAAGTTATCCAAAAACCGGCGAATAACGCTGCTCTCATTCTCTTCCAGATAAAACTCATACGTATCTGGGTAAAGGTAGCCTTCCAGCTTGCGTAATCGCTGGCTGGTATCCGGCAGCGATTTAATGAAGCTGTATTCATTGAAATCCACCGTCTGCATATTTTCATAAAAAGCATTTTTACTGCAGACCCCATATTTCTCGAGCCGCTCGATGATCTGATCCACCGTCCAGCCCTCCGGGAAGGTCAGCTTCTGTGTCTCTGCCGACTTGGGAGCATCCTTGATGGCGTTGAGCATCCCCTCTACGCCCATCTTCTGATCGAGCTGATAAATCCCATTGAGATACTTGATATCCTTCGCTTTCTTCCCGGTATCACGATTGCGCAGGTTATAAAAGGTATTGACAAAGAAATTGCAAAAATGCGGGTGATTAATCAGGCCGTTATCCTGCAGGATCTGAAGAATATCCATTTGAGAAGCGTTTTCCGGGATCGTGACGCTCACCTTTGTGGTAGTCCCTCTCAGAGCAAGCACATCGTTCATGCAGGAAATGAGATAAAGGGAACTGGCGATGGAAACGACCAGTATAATGCCGATGACAAGCGCCATTGGATGAGAAATTTTTCTCTTCCCTTTCTTTTTCACTGCTTCCCCTCCTTCTCCGGCGCCCGCAGTGTGCCTGGCAGGCTTTTGCTTATGTAGCGAATGCGGGGCGCGTTTTTCTGATTGACCCGGCTCCTCAATTGTGACCTTAAAATTTTTTACCAATTGAGCGCGGTTCATCTGGTTTTCATAGAAACGATCCGCTTCTTCACCGGTCAAATGCGCGTGCTCCGCCTCTTTTTCAGGCCTGTCCAGTGGGGAGGCCTGATTTAAAGTCTTTTCTTTTTCCGGATGGGAGTTTTGTCTGTTTTGCTCCATATTATGAACCAATCCTTTCGCATCGGCGCTGGTGTTGTCTATCCTGAGAAAGCCCGTTTCCGCACAGAAGCAGGCGGCTTATTTTATCCCTTATTCCTGCCTGCACCGGAGCATATCATTGTCCTGCGCTCGGTGACAGTCAGACCAACGGGGCGGTCAAACCGGCCAGCCGGCAACCGTTTGGAGATGCAGGCATCGTAGCATAGCCCGACCGTGCTCCCATCAAAACGGGCCAAAAAGCGGTCGTAATACCCTTTGCCATAGCCCAGGCGGAAGCCCTGGCCATCAAACGCAAGCGCAGGGACGATACACAGGCTGCGGGAAAAATCTGTTATCAGCGCTCTTCGCACAGGAGCCGGCTCCAGCACGCCAAAGGTCCCGGGCGACAGCTCGCTCAGAGAATGGATTTGATAAAACTCCATTTCCCGCGTGCCGGGCACACAGCGGGGCACAGCAACCTGTTTCCCATCCCGCAAAGCTCTTTCAATCAGGCGGCGGGTATCCACCTCAATCGGGGTTGATACATATACCAGCAGCAGGCGCGCCTCCCGGTACTGCCACAAATTCACGACGCGGTTAAGGATTTTTTGATCCAGCTCCGCCTTCCTGCCAGCAGGCATTCCTGCGCGCAGCGCTTTAAAATGGCCGCGCAGTTCCGCCTTCAGAGGCCTGATATCCTGCTTCATCGGCACTGTAAGGAGGCATGGATCGCCTTCGCCTTCGCCTGCCCGATAAACTCCGCCGCAATGGCAAGGCCAAAATCGATGGCCACTCCGGCGCCGCGCCCGGTGATGATCTGCCCATCCTTACACACATAGCGCTCGCTGAGCTTTGCACCATAAAGCTCCTGCTCCATGCCGGGGAAGCAGGTCGCCTCCTTCCCCTCCAAAAGGCCCTTATGGCCCAAAATAGAGGGCGCTGCGCAGATAGCGGCAATCAACTTGCCATTTGATGCAGCATAATCAATAAACGATTGAACCACCGACGATTTTTCCAAATTCAATGTTCCCGGCATCCCGCCGGGCAAAACGACCGCCTCCAGCGATTCATCCGCCTGAGCCTGCGTATCCGCCAGGTCACAGTCCACAATGACGCCATGCGCACCCGCTACCTTTGCACCGCCGATTCCAACCGTGCAGACCTCTAATTCCGCGCGGCGGAGCATATCCACCGTTGCAATCGCCTCCACCTCTTCAAAGCCGTTTGCAAAAAACACATAAATCATTTCAATTCCTCCATTCATTCATCCGAGCGAAAGGCCCAAATATGCATATTTCAGCTCCTGCGGCAAATGCGCGGCCCTTGCGGAAAGCGGACGCAGCATCCCGAAAGCGCGTTTTTCAGCTTGCGCACAGGCTGGCAGCATACCGACCGGGGCGCGAACAGAAAACGAGTGCGCACCCGACGCATAGAGCAGAGCGGAAAACAATGGGCCCGGCTCTCCGGAGCATAAAAGCTCCTGCACAAAGCAGGCATCCTTTCCCGCCGCCGTGTGAAACAGGCAATAGCCCGCCCCCGCCGGCGTGCGCGTACCAGCGGCGTCACCTCCGCCATATCGATGCTCCGCCAGTGCGTAAGACAACGCCGCCTCATCCCAATCCAGATAATCCCGGCCATGCAGAGCCTGGCGCCGAATGGCCGCCATCTCCGACAAGGCAAGCGGAAAAGCGGAGGTATCCTTCCCGCCGGAAAGCAGCTCCAGCTTCCGCCGGGACAGGGAAGCCGTTTCGCAGAAAAAGGCTGTCTGGAAGCCACAACCAGCATAATAACGGAACAAGCCCTCACCGGCCGGCACCAAGGCGATACAATCCACCCCATTCGCCGCGCAAGAGCGCGCCGCAGCGTCAATCAGGCGGCGCATGATCCCTCTTGCACGAAACGCCGGAGCAGTGCAGGCCGCATACAGATAGCGAGCCGCATAGCGCTTCTCCCCGTGGCACAGGCAGGCCGGAAACAGAAACAGGGCGGATACCGGGGCTCCGCCCTCCTCCCAGAGAAAAGCTTCCGCCGCAGAAAAACGGTTTTGAAAAAAGAATGCAATATAAGCGCGGGCATCTCCAAAGCAGGTTTCCCATAATGCTGTCAAAAGCGGGATATCCTCCCGCCGGGCACGGCGGATCACAGATCCTCCCGATAGACCGCCTCCTGCTTCTCCAGCAGGATCGCGGGATAATAGGAAAGCTTTGCACGGCGCAGGCCTTCCTCTCCCATATCCTCTTCCCGATTGACAAAAGCGAATTGCCTGAGTGCGTTCGCCGCAAACTCCCGGTTTATGATGGGGTATGCACCCCGTACATCCGCAAACGCCTTCTCAATATGCGTGCAGAAGGTATCGTCCGTCGCCTTCTCACCCACCGTATAGGCAACCACCCTGCCATCTGCACGGATAAGCCCTCCGGTAAATCCCAATTCAAAATAATGGTCAAACGCCCGATGGATCGCAGCGAGTTCTTCGCTGATCCCCTCCGGATTTCTGCTGAGATTTTCCCGCTCCCAATCGGCGTTCATCTGCATGCACTCGTCGATATTGGCCGTTGTGATCGGCTCATAACGCCAATCAAAGGTTTTTTGAAAATAGGCGATATGGTTGCGCTTGCCGTGATACTTCCGCCCGGAAAGAGCGATCAAATCCTGTGTGTTGTAGATATAATCAAAGCCGTCTCGATAGGGGCGGTAGTCAAAAGCGCCCGGCATGATCTCCTCCAGCGCAGCCTGATTCGCTTTGGTCACGCCATGAAGCCGGAAGGGATGCCCGCATTCGTGTGCGTCGGCAATCATCGCGGCAACAGCCTTTTTCAACTCACCGCGGCCAGCCGGGAACACATAGGTCGGCTTATCCTCTATGCTTTTGGAAATGAAAAAATCCTCAAAGCGGGCAATTTTGCTGCTATAGACCGGATTCCAGATATACAGGTTTCCAAACGTATATTCACAGCCTTGAAACTGAGCGTAGGAAAACAACTCCCTGACCCATTCCCGATCCTCCAGACGGGGAGACTGAAACTTCAGCATGAAAGCATCTCCTTTTCCACGCAGGCGAATATCTGCCGCGCCACCTCACGCTCCTCCATCGGCTTTCCGGCGGGCGCACAGTCAATCCGGCAGAAATGAAGCGCTTCACAGGCATAAAGCGCCGCCTCGCGGCAGGCCTGCAAATAGCGGATATTGCCCTCATGCATATCTTTTTTCTGCTCATCACCTGCATAGCGGTTTGACAAAAGACGCTGGGAGATCTCCACAGGCATGTCCAGATAGACCACCAGATCCGGCGCAGGAATCCCGATTTTATGATACTCAAAATCCTGCAACCATGCCAGATAGCTGTCCCATTGCGCGCGCGGAAGCTTCACCATCTGATAGAGCGCATTGGAGGTTGTGTATCGATCCGCCAGGATCATTTTCCCTGCGGCATAATCAGATTTCCAGTGGCGGACGAAGCTGGCAAAACGATCCACCGCATAGAAAGCGGAGGCGGCATAAGCGTTTACATCTCTCGGGTCGCTACCGAAAGCACCGCCCAGATACATCTGCACCAGCGTGCTGGAGGGATCCTCATAATCCGGCAGCTTGATTTGACGCACCGGTATGCCCGCCTGCTCCAATGAAGCTCGAAGCAGCGCGACCTGGGTAGTCTTTCCGCAGCCGTCCAGCCCCTCTACTACCAATAGTTTTCCTGACATGCCATCATCCTTCACGCCTTGAATTAAAAATAATTATACCAAATTTCGCCTCAAAATTCAAGTAATGCTGACGAGGCCCTATACGGGCCGCCGGCTTGCCGCCCCTCAGCGAGAATTGCCGCGCCGGCCTTTTCACCGGCTGCGAAAGAATGTGTTTCCCTGTCAGACGCCGAGGGTTAAAATCACAGCAAATAAAATGAGGGTTTGATTTGAGCGGTTGGCAATGGAATGCTTCTGCCCCTCCAGGCAGATGCAGGCATCGCCCGCATGCAGAACCTCTTCCTTTCCATTGTCATCATAGGTTGCCGTCCCCTCAATGATATAGAAAATCTCTTCTTCATTTTCATGCACATGTTCGCCGATGGAGCAGCCGGGCTCGAGCGTAATAGTCGCAATCATACGCGACCGGCCCTGATATTCGCCGGCTTCCAGCACGTTGGTCACCACGGCTTGTCCCTCTCCACCACGCATCTGCGGTTTCATCGTTGCCTGCATTTCATCTGCACGTTTAATCATAAAAACGCTTCTCCTTTCAGTATTCTTTTCATTGCAGTAGATTATACCATGATTTCGTTGCGCAGAGCGCAACGAGCGGCACAGCCGCAGGG